>CAYOTD010000200.1:0-8333 GCA_964406685.1 uncultured Solibacteraceae bacterium
CCTGCCGGGTCTTGTTGCTGCCCAACCGCTCCAGCTCGCGCTCCTGTAACACTCGCAACAGTTTCACCTGGATGGACGGGGGCACGTCGCCGATCTCGTCCAGGAACGCCGTCCCGGTGTCGGCCTGTTCGAACTTGCCCGCCCGGGGAGCGGCAGCCCCGGTAAAGGCGCCCTTCTCGTAGCCGAACAACTCGCTTTCCATCAGGTTTTCCGGGATCGCCGTGCAGTTGATCTTGACGAAGGGGCGGTCCCGGCGCGGCGAGTGATGATGGATGGCGCGCGCGATCAGCTCCTTGCCGACGCCGCTCTCTCCGCAAAGCAGGACGGTGGCGCGCGTCGGCGCCACGCGCAGGATGGTGGAGAAGATCTCCTGCATCGGGGCGCTCTGGCCGACGATGTTGGCGAACTCGTAGCGCCGGCCGAGCTCCTCGCGCAATTGCCGGTTTTCGTCGCGCAGGCTGCGCAGCTCCAGCGCCTTGTTGACCACCGCCATCAGATGGTCGAGGGAAAACGGCTTCGGCAGAAAGTCGACGGCGCCCATCTTCATGGCTTCCACCGCCGCTTCCACCGTGCCAAAGGCGGTCATCACGATGACCGGCGCCAGCAGGCTTTGGCGCCGGAGCTGGGCCAGCAATTCCAGCCCGTCCATGCCGGGCAGCTTGAGGTCGGTGAGAATCAGGTCGGCTCGGTCGGCTAGGCGCAGCCCTTCTTCGGCCGTACCCGCCTTCTCCACTTCGAATCCCGCGGACTGGAGCTGGAGTTCGAGAACGCGGCGCAGTTTGTCCTCGTCCTCAACGATCAGAATGCGCGGTTTCATCTGGTCTCAAGCGGCGCGCCGAAGCGCCGCTCGACGTTCATCTCAGCAGGTTTTCCCGGCCGCGGTCAACCGGCCAGGGGCTCCGGGAGCCAGCAGTAGCCGGCGCGGACGATCGTCTTGATGGAGTTCGCGGTCTCCGCCGGGAGTTTCCGCCGAAGACGTTGGATATGCACGTCGACGGTGCGGGATTTCACCCCTTCTCCATAACCCCAGACGGTGGTAAGAAGGGTTTCGCGTGAAATCGAGCGGCCGGCGTTCCGTATGAGCATGTCCAGGAGCTGCCGCTCTTTCCGGGTGAGCCGCGCGGCGCAGGATAGGCGGCTGCTCGGAGGCTCGGCTTGAGTTTGCGGGGCTACGAATATGGTTGCTGCCATTACTCGATCCTTCATCTACGCGGCGGCCACTTCCTTGGTAAGCGATCGCATGTCGTGCTCTCCCGTCACGCCAGCCTGTACCGGGCCTGAGGCCCGCCGGCAGCGCCCGATGATCCCGGCGCAACGCAGGAGGCGGACATCACGGAGCCGCACATCCCGGCGGCTGAGTCGCCAACTAAGACAGCGAATCCCGTCGAATTGATGACGGCCGGGTGGAAAAGATCAGGCCCACCGCCCGGCGCCGGAACCTTGCTGCCGTCCGGCCATGGAAACACACCGCCGTTCCGGCTCGCGTAGATCGCCGGATGGCCGGTATGCTCGTTGGCGTGAACAAATAATCAAAACACCAAAAATAGACGTGTGTTGCTCGCAAAAGGTTGCCGGGGGCCCGCGGAGGGGCGAAGCGTTCCGCGATTTCGTAGCACAATCGGAGAGGGAGAGAAATCCCATGAGAATCCGCAGCATCAAAATCGTGGCATGCGTGTTACTAGGGTTAACGGCGGTTTATGGCCGCAGTGTGGTACGGGCGCGTTTGGCGCCGGGATCGACCGTTGCCCGCGCGCGCTCTCTTCCGACCGCCGAAGACCGCGCCCGCATGGAGCGCCTCTGCTTCATGGGCTGTCCCAAGCTGGATCCCGAGGCGAGCGGCATCGGCCCGCTGACCTCTCTGATTGTCCGCGACGGTTACGTGCTGGAACACAGCGCGCTCGACAAGATCCCTCTCTGGGTGGCCGAGCATGTTACAAAACAGCAACTCGGCGGCAACCAGACGCGCGACGACAAGTTCCGGCCCGACCCGGACCTGAAGCCCGGCGTGCGCGCGGAGCTGGCCGACTACAAACGCTCCGGATTCGACCGCGGCCACCAGGCGCCCGCCGGCAACCAGACGACCGAGGCCCGGCTTAAGGCCGAGACCTTCTACCTGTCGAACATGGTGCCGCAGGTCCCACGCATGAACCAGCAGATCTGGCGCGAACTCGAGGACCTGGCGCGCGCCTGGACGCTGAAGTTCGGCGAGACCTACCAGATCACCGGACCGATGTTCTACGATCCGGCGGAGGACGACCCGAAAACCGCCGACGGCCTGGTCTCCCACAAGGCCATCGGCAAGAACCTGGTGGCGGTGCCGACGCACATCTACAAGATCGTGCTCGCCCGCCGCACTCCCGGCGGCCCCATGGAGGCCATCGCTTTCGTCATCGAGAACAAGGCCTTCAACCGCCCGTTCCGTTTCGAAAAGTACATCCAGTCCATCGAGTGGATCGAACGCCACACCGGCATCGATTTCCACCCCACCCTGGACTCCGCCCAGCAGCAAGCCCTCGAGCGCACCGCGGCCTCGATGTGGTGACCGGCCGGCGCCCGCGCGTGCTTCAATGAAACGGTGACTCCTCTTGCCACGGTTCGCGTCACCCGTAAAGGCGCGGACCGTATCCGCAACGGCCATCCGTGGGTCTTCTCCAGCGACGTCCCGGATCGCGGCGGCGCCCAGCCGGGCGACGCCGTGCGCGTAGCGGACGACCGCGGCCGCGCCTTGGGCACGGCCCACTACAGCTCGACTTCCCAGATCACGCTGCGGATGCTCTCGGACCGCGTCGAGCCCATCGGCCGCGAGTTCTTCCTGGCGGCCCTGTCCGCCGCGGCGGCTTTTCGCCAGCGCGTGGTCCACGACACCGAAGCCTGGCGGCTGGCGCACGGCGAGGCCGACCGGCTGCCCGCGCTCATCGTGGACCGCTACGGTGACTGCCTGGTGCTTCAGACCCTCAGCCAGGGCATGGACCGCGCCAAGGCGGTAATCGTCGAAGCGCTCAACGAGCTGTTCGCGCCGCGCGTGATCGTAGCGCGCAACGACGCCAGCGTGCGCGACCGCGAATCGCTGCCGCGCGAAAACGGGGTCGTCCGCGGCGCCGATCCCGGCCGGGTGGCGGTCTCGATCAACGGGCTTTGCTTCCACGTCGCCCCGCTCGCCGGCCAGAAGACGGGCATCTTCCTTGATCAGCGCGAAAACTATCTGGCCGCGGCGCGCTTCGCCCACGGGGAGGCGCTGGATTGCTTCACCTCCTCGGGCGGCTTCGCGCTCCACATGGCGGCGCGCTGCACGCGCGTCGAGGCGGTGGACAGCGCCGCCGAGATGCTTGCCCTGGCCGAAGAGAACCGCCGCGCCAACGGCATCGAAAACGTATCGTTCCGCGAAGCCAACGCCTTCGACCTGCTCGCCGGCTACGCCGCCGCCGGCCGCCGTTTCGACACCGTGGTGCTCGATCCGCCGGCCTTCGCCAAGTCACGCTCCGCGCTCGAGGCCGCCGTGCGCGGCTACAAGGAGATCAACCTCCGCGCCTTGAAGCTGCTCGGCCCGGGGGGCATTCTCGTCACCTGCTCCTGCTCGCACCACCTGAGCGAAGCGATGCTGCTGGAACTGGTGGCCGAGGCCGCCCTCGACGCCCGCCGCACCCTGCGCGTCCTGGACCGCCGCACCCAGGCACAGGACCACCCCATTCTGCTGACCGTCCCCGAGACCCACTATCTGAAGTGCCTGATCCTGGAAGTGGTGTGATAGGACTCACGCCTGCTTGCGAGACCTTCGCCTCATCAGCGGGAGGATGCACGCGGCAACGGTCGCCAGCAGAATCAGCGACATCGGTTCAGGCACGAGTGTCGCGCCGTCGATCCCATAGTCATGCCGGGAGTTGGCATTGTAGGTCAGCCCTTCAAGCCGGGTTCCGCCCTGCCAGATCTCCGCGTCGATCAGCTCCGCGGAAGCCAGGGTCCACATCGAGGCCTGCGTGGGCGCGGGCTGGGCCGTCAGATGGGCCGCGAACAGGAAAGGATCGCCAAAACTGAACGCGATGTCCTCGGTGACCACCACGTCGACAGGATCTGGCAGGAAGGGGTATTCCGCCGGCGGGAACCCCGAAGCAACGTCGCCGGGGTAGATCATGACGCCGTTGAACTGGGTCCGAACCCACGGAGGCGACATTCCGCGGTTATAGGCGGACGCCTGCACGCGATAGCTGACCCGGAAGATCCCTTCTCCTGAGAGCCCGGAAAGCGTCAGCCAGTCCGAGAAGCCGGCCGATGCACGCGCGGACGCTCCCGGAGTGCCGCCGTCGAAGAAGTCCACGTCGACCGCCAGCGACCCGTAGGCGGCGGAAGCGTCCACGGTGGCGGCCATTCCGTCGTAGAAGGAACACGCATCCACCGATGCGGTCGCGGAATCCGTACCTGTCATGCTGTCTTCGCAGGACGGATCCGGGCCGGTAATGACAGCGGAACTCACAAGATCGGCGGCGGCGGTCGCGGCGAAAAGCAGTGGGGCAAGGCAGCCAACAATGGCTGATGACAGGCGCATGATCAATCCTCCTCAGATACTTCTCGGGGCGCACACCGTCGCTCGCCTGACCGGGAAGGCTGCATCGCAGTGCCCTCCCATGGCAGCACTTCTATCACCATCCCAGAAGAGGACTAAGAAGGACCGCGGCAGCGTTGTTTCTCAATGATTTGCAGCCAAACTCAACGATCACAGCCTGGGTTCGCGGCTCCAATTCTCTGGAACAAAAGGCCACTTATCCTCAAGGCGTCAGTATCTCCTCGTCCCGGTCTGAGTTCGGCGAACCGGCCCGGTTCCGCCGCGGCCCGCATCGGAAATATGAGTACTGCGCCCCCCCTTGTTTCAGGTTGCATCGGGTATATCATTGCACTCATGGAAATCCGCACGAGGGGCTGCGCCAGGATACGTCTCGCCGCCGTCGGCCTGCTGCTCGCCGTCCTGATCGCCGGTTGTAACCGGAGCCCCGAGGCAAGAGCCGCCCGCTTCCTCTCCGCCGGCAAAGCCCGGCTCGCGAAACAGGATTATACCCGCTCCATCCTGTACTTCAGGAACGCCGCGGCGGCGGCGCCGAGGGATGCGGAGCCGCACTACCAGATGGCCTTGGCGCACATGGGCAGACGCGACGCGCGGGCGGCGCTCCGGAGCCTGCTGCGCGCGCTCGAGTTGAACCCGGAGCACTCGCCGGCGCAGTTGAAACTGAGCGAGATGATGGCGGCGAGCCGGCGAACAGAAGTCCTGGAGAACGCTCAGAGTCGCGTACGTTCGGTTCTTGCAGCGGAACCGGAAGATCCGGATGCCCTTCACACTCTGGCACGCATCGAGTGGGGTCTGGGGCGGCCGGATCAGTCGATCAGGCACCTCCGGGAGGCGCTGGAGAGCGCGCCCGGACACTTGCGGTCGGCCGTCGCCCTGGCGCGAATCAAACTGGCGCGCAAGGACCCGAAAGGCGCCGAGCAGACCCTGCGGCAGGCGGTGGAGCGGCTCCGCGCACCCGGCTCGCTTGTGACCATGGGGAGTTTCTACCTATTCTTGGGGAAAGCGGATGCCGCCGAGAAGGAGTTTCGAAAAGCGCTGGAGCTTGATGCCGGCCATTCCCCGGCGCTTCTCGCCCTCGGATCCCTGCTGGAGCGATCCCGGCGCGATGCCGAAGCCGAACGCATCTTCCGGCGCCTGGCGGAGATGCCGGAGGCCGGGAACCGGTCCCATCACGCGCTCTTCCTGTTCCGGTCGGGGAGGAAAGACCAGGCCGTGGCGGCATTCGAAGCGATCGCCAAAGCCAATCCCGACGACCGGATGGCGCGGAGCCGGCTGGTTGCCGCCTACGTTGGCACTAGCCGGATGAGCGACGCGGAGAGGGTCCTCCAGGCGGCGTTGAAGCGGAATCCGGGCGATCTGGACGCGCTCGCGCAGCGAGCCCAGTTGCTGATGGTCTCCGGCAGGAACGAGGAAGCGCAGAAGGACCTTGCCCAGGCGCTCCGGCTCCGGCCGGATTCCGCCCGGGTTCATTACCTGCTGGCGAAATCCCACGAGCGTGGGCGAAGGAACGGCATGTTCCGGCAGGAACTGAGCGAGGCACTGCGCCTGGATCCGGGATTCCTGGCCGCACGCCTGGAGCTTTCCCGCCTGCTTCGCGAAACGAAGAATCCAGAGGCGGCAAGGGATCTGATCGAGCAGGCGCCCGCGGCCCAGCGATCGCTTCCGCCCGTCATCGTGGAGCGCAACTGGATTCTGCTGCAACTGCGCGACGTCGCGGGCTTGCGAAAGGGCGTGAGCGAGGGCCTGAAAACCTTCCGGACGCCCGATCTGCTGCTCCAGGACGGCCTGCTCAAACTGCTGCAAGAGGATCATCGCGGGGCGGAGGCGCGGTTGGAGGAGGCGCTGCGGATGAATCCGGAGGACCTGCGCACCCTCGAGGCGCTGGCGGAGAGCTTCGCGGCGAGGAACCAGGCGGCGGCCGCCGGCAAGCGAATCCGGAACCACGTGTCGACTCATCCCAAATCGGCGGTCCTGCGGCACTTTCTCGGCGAATGGCTGCGCCGGACGGGAGATCTGAAAGCGGCGCGCGACGCCTTCCTGAGCGAGAAGGCGCTGCGGCCCGAACCGGGTCCGGCGGATATGGCGCTGGCCCGAATCGATATCGCCGAGCGGCGGCTGGAGGAGGCGCGAAAGCAGTTGCTGGTTCTGGCCGCGGCGGACCAGCGCGACCCCGCCGTTAGAACCATGCTCGGTTCGGTCGAGGAGCAACTCAACAACGCGGAGGCCGCCATCATGCATTTCCGCAGAGCTGTCGAGCTGGATCCCCGAAACGCGGTCGCCTTGAACGATCTGGCCTTCCTCCTGGCGGACCGGGTGGGGCGGCCCGCCGAGGCGCTGCAATACGCGGAGCAGGCGAAGAAAATCGCTCCGGAATCGCCCGGTGTGGACGACACTCTGGGGTGGGTGTACTACCGGAACGGTCTTTACCAGAACGCGATCAGCCACCTGGAGCGGGCTGTAGCCAGACAATCGACTCCCCGCCGCCAGTACCACCTTGCCATGGCCTACCACAAGGGCGGCAGGCCACAACGCGCGCGGGAGGTTTTCGAGGCGGCCCTGAAGGCCGACCCGACGATTCCCGAAATGCAGACCGCGAAGGCCCTGATGGGCGCTCCGCCGCCACGGTAGTATCGACCGCTCCCTTACCTCTCCTTCCCGATCCGCACCAGGTCCTGCTTCGGCGGCTTGAGCAGGCGCGCGGGCAGGCGCGAGAAGTACGCCAGCCGCTCCGCCCAGGGCAGCAGGCGCCGCACGGTCCGGCCGTGCAGCAGCAGGCTGGCCGCCACCAGCAGCGGGTGCGGGATGGTGGTCAGGCAGCGCGCGCAGATGTCGATCTCGCCCGCCCGCCCGGCGGCGTGCAGCCGGCGCATGCGGCGCATCGCTTCCGAGTTCCAGATCTCTGCCAGCCCGCTCTCGCCGATGCGGCCCACCGGCTTGCCGTCCAGCATGTAGCTCTGGCAGCAGGGGTAGACGTCGCCCGAGTGCTTCACGTACATCGGCCCGCGCCACAGGTAGTGGCAGGGGTGGGTCCAGTCCTCCGGCCGGTGGCCCGCTTCCGGTTGCAGCAGGTTCGTCTCGTCGGCCTTGACGCGCACCTGGTCCACACCCGGCACGGCGCGCCAGAAACGCAGAAACTCGTCCACCTCGTGGGCATTGCGCTCCAGCCGCACCATCTGCACGACCACCTGCACCCTGGCTCCGCGCTCGTGCTTCAGGCGCGCGAAGCGCACGAAGTTGTCGCGCACGCGCTCAAAACGCGCACCCTTGCGGTAGAACTCGAAGGTCTCCGCGCTGGCGCCGTCGAAGCTCAGCGTGATATGAGCAAGCGGCGTCCGCAGCAGGCGGTCCGACGTCTCTTCGTCCAGCAGCGTGCCGTTGGTGGAAAGCAGCGTCGAAATGCCGTGCCGCTCGCAGTACTCGATCCGGTCGAAGATCTTGGGATCCAGCAGCGGCTCGCCCAGCCCGATCAGCATCATGTGCTCGGCGCTGGCCCCCGCCTCCCGCACCAGCCGCGTGAAGATCTCGTCCTCCATGTCTTCCTTCGGCTGGTGGTGCGTCTCGCGCGGGCACATGGGGCAGTACAGGTTGCACTTGGCCGTCGTCTCGACGATGTACTCCACCGGCAGCCCGGCGAGACGCTCGCGCCTGAGCAGGTATCCCCAGAGCAGCCGGGCCCGGTTGCAGGCTCGCATGAGATTCTCCCATTGTAGTGGTCATGAGGATTGCTGTCACCGGAGCGGGCGGCTTCATCGGCGGGGCGTTGGTGCGAAGCCTGACG
>CAYOTD010000201.1:0-8331 GCA_964406685.1 uncultured Solibacteraceae bacterium
TGTTGTCCAGCCGGTAGTCACCGTGGATCAACGCGAACCGGCCCAGCGGCGCCGCGGTGTTGTAGTTCTCCCCTCCCACGCGTCCCTTCAGGAAACCGTACCGGATGAACGAGCCGATCCCGGAATCCACGCCGAACGAGCTAACGGCCCGCGCGAAGTCCGATCCCGTTCGCGCCGTCTGCGCGCCCAACTGCACCCGGCCCTCCGACAGAATCAGCCGCACCTCGCCCGCCGTGGCAAACCGCTCCCAGACGGGCATCCAGATCTCACGTTGGTTTTCCTCTTTCGGCGCCGCCGTTCCGTATCCAGCCGCCGACAGCGAGACCGAGAACGGAAAGGCGGCCAGCCCCCCGGCAGCGTTCAACCTCCGCGTCACCGCCCCGGCGAAGCACATGCTGCCTTCCACGGCCAGGATGAAGTTCCAGGGATTCAGAATTGACGATCCCTCGAATCCGGCGTCCGCGTTGGGTCCGCCCACCGCGCCGGAATCGAAAAGGGCGCCGGTCCTGTCCGAAAGGCCGGCCGTCGCGCCGCCGAACAGCGCGTTCCGCAGAAGGTCTTCGGCTTGGGACTTGCCCTTCCTCTGGCCGGCGAACTCCGGCAGCACGTCCCATAGGTTCTGCATGAAGTTATCGGAGAAATGCGTGTTGCCGTCGCTCCCTCCTCCACTTCCCAGAAGAACGTTGAACGAAGGACGATCCGCTTCGATGGCGGCCGCCGTGTCGATCCACTCCACCAGTTCGTCGCTCACCCGTGACCGCAGCGCTGCGAGGAAACGCGACTTGACCGTCTTGTCGTCGAAAGCCTTCTTTCCCGAAACCCCTTCCGCCCGCAGAGTCCCCAGCACCGTGCGAATCGCGTCCCGGTACTGCTCCAGGCGCCCGGCCGTCGTCGCCAGAAAGGCTTCGATGATCTTCGGGCCGCTCGGCTTCTTCTTCTCGAACGGTCCCGGGTCCCCCTGCTCGCTCGCGTCGAAGAAATCCGCTCCGCTCCACGGCACCACCACCGGGGTCGGCCGGTACTCCTTCAGAAAGAACTCCGTCAGCCCGCTCTCGCCCAGGGCCGAACGCAAAGCGAAATGCCCCGCCCGCCACGCGCCCCGCGCCTCCCGGTCGGCCTGCTCTCCCACGATGCGCAGCACGCCCAGCGCCTTCAGGTAGCTCATCAGCGGTTCGGTGGTACATCCGTCGAGCGGAATCTCAGTCATCGCCCCTCTCCTCGGCGCTGGCGCGCCGGTCGGCGGCCCGCAGCAGCGCCTCGAGGTACGCCAGCCGGAACGGTCCCATTGCCGGTGAGTCCCGAAGCTCCAGCACTCGTTCCGCCCAACTCCGCCCTTCGTCTCCGGCGCCCATCTCCATCGGCGCCAGGCTCAGCCGCACCGGGCCGGCGATCACACCTCCGCCCAGGTCCAGGTCTTCCAAAGGATCTTCCTCCCAGATCCCTCGCGCGAACCGCTTGCCCGCCGGGTCGGGCGTCTCGTTCGGCATCGACCGGATGGAAAGCCGGACCCGGCCGTGGTGGGCCGCGGCCAGATACGCCACCAGACTCCGCTGCTCCTCTGGAATCGTCCCGGAGCTCTCTTGCAGAATCGCCAGGGCGCTCGCCAACTCGTGGCGGAAGTGCCGCCGGCCGTACTTCTGGAACGCTCCCGGCGCCTTTGCCCAAACTCCCTTGGGATGTTCCGCGTCACTGGGCAGCGCCTCCTGAAACACGGAATGCCCCTTGCCGCGGTCGTGCCAGCGCGCCGCCTGGAGCAGCGCCTCCGCGCGGGTGAGCCGCAGGGTTTCGGCCAGTTCCCGTGCCTTGGCGGCCACGCGGTCGGTATGGCACGCCACCGTGATCCAGCGTCCCCGCGACGGCAGGTCGGAATCGTAGCTTTCCGGCTGGCTCTCCGGCGCCGGAACCTCCGCTACCGGCTGGCTGCCCTTGACGTCCCAGCCCGTGGTGACGGAGTAACCTCCGTCCCGGCAGGCGAGCAGATACACTTCGCCAGGCAGGATGCTGCCCGCCACCGCCCTGCGCCAACGGCCTTCCAGCCAATCCCATCGGTAGGCGGTGCGCTCTCCATTCGCCAGCAGTTCGGCCACCGCGTAACACGGCGCGGGACACAACTCCTCCCGCCGCGGGGACCACTTCGGGTCGGGATCGCCGCCCGCGGGGATCTCCCGCCAGAACACCGGGGCGTCCATCTCGCCGCCTTCGCGGATGAAACGGGCGACATCGATGTCGGCGCCGCTCAAATCCGGAGTTGTGTCGAACAGATCGAGCAGGTCTTTCTTTCGGACGACATTCACGATCTTCGGTTTCTCCGGCCGGCCGGCGCCCTCCAGGTTCGGGATCGAGGCGTCGTTCAGACCCGCCAGCCGCCCGGCGCATGCCGCCATCTCCTCGGCTTCATAGGGCTTCGCCTGCTTCTCGCCAATGTGGATCCAGAAAACTTGCGCCGGTCCGTCGTCGCGATACTCTCCCGTCCGGTTGCAGCGCCCCAGCCGCTGCACGATAGAACTCCAGGGCGCCAGGTCCGTGAATAGCACCCGCGCGGATAGATCGACGCCGGCTTCCACCACCTGGGTGGCGATGACGATCCGCCCTTGGGGACCTACCGGAGCTTGAATCTTCTCCATGATGGCCTCCCGCTCCGCCGGCCGGAATCGGGAGTGCGCCAGGATCAGTTCCGGTCCCGGCGCGGGCCTCCTGCGCAGTGCTTTGGTGGTTTCTTCGTGAATCCGTTGCGCCCTGCGCACCGTGTTCACCACTGCCAGGGTAAGACTTCCGGGCTGGTGTTCCTTCACGATGCGCGCCGCCAGTTCGCTTTCCTTGGCGTCCTCGATCCGCGTCAACGGCTTCGCCGCTTCGCGTCTCCTCTTCAGGTCGCGGTACGCAAGATCATCCGGATCGAGGCTGGTAATCTCCATCTCCTTCGCTCGCACCGCGAAGTCCACGGTTTCCAGCCACTCCCGCTCCATCGTGGCCGACATCCACCACGTCGAGCTCGGCGCCTCTGCGCCAAACCGCTCCCGCCACGCCTGGATCTGCGCCGTGGTCGCCAGCCCGCTCCCCATCAACTGCACCTCGTCGCACACCCACAGGCAGTCGTTGTTCAGCAGACCGAAGTGCACCGGCCACTTGTATCGGCTCATGGCGTAGCCGCGGTTCAGCGCACGGCTCAGAAGCATGTCCTGCGTCCCGATCAGGATTGCCGGTTCCTCCGGACACGTTTCCCACTTCTCATCGACCTCGCCGCCCATCAGCGTGTGGATGCTGATGCCCGCTTCGGACCATACTTCTCTTAGTTTGCCGGCCCACTCCACCGCCCTGTCCCGCGTCTGTTCCACCAGCACGCGCATCGGCAGGCAATAGACCAGGCGGCGCGGCGTTTTGTCCGGGTTTGTCTTGCGTTGCCAGAGCCAGGCCAGAACCACCGCCGCGGTCTTTCCCGCACCCGTCGGTACGGAAATGATCCGGTTGACGACAGCCGAGTTAGCCAGCCGGACTTGATAGGGGTACGGATCGAAGCCGGTTACTTGACGAAAGAATGGAGTAAACGCCTCCATCGTCGCTCTCATTTCGGCTCTTTATATCACAAACTCGCCAAGAATACACTACAGGAAAGTGCCTGACGCAAGCCGCCCGATCTGACTGGACTAAGTGGTTGACTTCCAGCATCCACCCCCACCTCCCCGCCCCAGTCCCCCGGATAGAACTGCTTGCCGCCCGGACGGTGCCGTCCCAACTCGCAGGTCCGGCCTGATCCACGGTACGATGGCAGAGTGCGGCCGGTCCGGAGCCAGATGACAGACCTACTGCCCGAGACAGCCGGCGGGCGCGGCGTATTGCCGCCTGCGATTCTCGAATGCGCCCGATGGAGAAAGCCATAAGCCATGGAGTTCCGGCTGTCGCGCCATGCTGAATGGGAAATGGCTCGTCGCGGTATTCCGCTGGCGAAGGTGCAGGTTGTCATGGACGCGCCCGAACAACGTCTCCGCGACGGCGCCCGCCCCGGCTCCTGGATCTACCAGTCGCGATTGCAGTTCGAAGATGGGAGAATGTATTAGTTGCGGGTAGTGGTGGCGGAAGATCACGTGCCGCCCGTGATCGTCACAGCATACAGGACCAGCAAGTTCGACAAGTACGGGAGTTCCCAATGAAAGTCGTGTACGATCCCGAGGTGGACGTTCTCTCCGTCCTGCTGAGTGAGGCTCCGGTGGCGGAAAGCGACCAGGACAAGCCCGGAGTCATTCTGGATTACGACAGCGACGGCAACATGGTCGGCTTCGAGATCCTTGACGCGTCCAGGCGCATGGCCAACCCGCTATCGGTCGAGTACGCCGTCACGCCGCCGCTTCGCCGGTCGGCATAGTGCCGCCGGGCTCCCTCACACCCTCTGCATCCATCCCGCATCCCCGCCCCAATCCCCCGGATAGAACTGCTTCCCGCCCCAGCAGGCCAGCGCTACCGCCAGCACTAAGTCGTCGTGCTCCCCTTCGCGCCACACGCCGTATTGCTCCCGCCCCGATGGTGTCGTCCGCACCCGCATCGCCGCCATCTCCCGCAGCAGCCGCTCTCCCTCGGCCAGCCCCGCCGCTATCTTCAACTCGCCCCGCTCCAGCCGCACGAGTAACCCGGCCATCAGGTCGCGCTTCGGCACCAGAAAGTAACCCTTCTCCCGCCGTTGGATCTCGCCTCCGGTGATCAGCACCGGCGCCAGCCGGCACTTCAACTCCGCCCGCCGCAGCAGGTCCACCACCGGCGTTCCCGCTCCCGTCGCGTCCACCACCAGCGTCGAACGCCCCGCCACCTCGCCCGCCTCCGTCACCTGTTTCACTCGCGTCACCACGTCCGGATACGGCGTCCCCAGCCGGATTCGCTCGATGTGCCGCACCCGGTACTCCACCCTCTTCCGGTGCGCGAACCGCACGGCGTCCCACTCCCCCGCCGCCTCCGCCCGTTCCACCACCGCGATCGCCGTCGGATCGGATCGCTGTCCCAGATCCACTCCCACCAGGTATGCCACTCTGCTCCTCCTATATCGCCAATGGCTCGAACTGACCGCTCAGCGCCCCCTGCACCACGTCCATCGGGAACACCTGGTCCACGGCGTCGGTGAACTCGCACAGGTACTCCTGCCGGAACCACCGCTCCCCCATCGTCCGCCGCTCCTCCTCCAGGAACTTGCCATCGATCCGCGGGCACTCGTACGCCGTCACCTTGACTCTCTCCCACTCCGCCCCGCCCCGCTCCCACGTCTCCCAGAAGAAACCCCGCTTGCCGTGCGGCGTGCTCATCAGCCACAACGCGCCCCCGCTCACCGCCAGCATCGGACGCACCGCCAGGTACAGCTCGTCCGGCACTCGCGACGCCTCGTCCACCAGCAGCAGGTTCACCGCCGAGAACCCCCGGATCGTCCCCTCGCTCCCCGGCAGCCCCACGATCCGCGACCCGTTCGGGAATTGCAGCGACATCTCGTTGTCCCCGTCCCCCTTGCGCTTCACTCCCAGCCGGCGCGCCAGCCTCGCCGCTTTCCGCAGGAACTCGCCGCTCTGCCTCCCGCTCGGACTCACCACCAGCGTCAGGCTCTCCGGCTCGCTCCAGGCCTGCTCCACCGCCTTTACCGCCGTCACCGTCGATTTGCCCCATTGCCGGGTGCAGTTCAGGATTCCGCGCTTTGCCCGGCTCTCCAGCACCCGCGCCTGCCACTCGTCCGGCCGGAACCCCATCTGCTCGCACGCCGTCCTGGGACCCGCCGCCGCCCTCGCCTTCCCTCTCCGTTTCTCCAGGCAGTAGGTCATGCCAGTTACAAGGTAACATCCGGATCCCGCAATTCCCCCCTTTCCGGACCCTCCTCCGGAAGCCGTTCACAAGGCTTCATTCCAGTATTTTCAACCTGTTAGTCCGGAATGCCGCAATTCCAGGATTACACTGTGACGGGAGGCGTATGAGATCTCAACTTCAGCAGGCGGCCGCGCGCGCCAACGGGGCCCGCGCCCGCGGCGCCGTCACCCGGGAGGGCAAGCGCCGCTCTTCCATGAACGCCCTGCGTCACGGTTTGCTGGCCCAAACCACCGTCCTACAGAACGAATCGCGGCGCGGCTTCCAGGCTTTGCTCCGCGAGCACATCGAGTGCCTGGAACCGCGCGACGCCGTCGAGCGGAGCGCCGTCGAGGAGATGTGCTCCGCCGCCTGGCGCATGCGCCGCCTCTGGGCCATGGAGCGCAAGGCGCTCGATCTCGAGCTGGAAAGCCAGTCCGCCGCCGACGAGACCGAGTGCCTGGTCAACGCCTTCGATTCCCTGGCGCGCAATCGCCCCCACTATCTCCTCTTCCACCGCTACGAAACCCGGCTCCACAACATCATTCAGCGGTCCCTCGCCCGCATCCAGGCCCGCCGCCGGACCGGGATACCAAACGAACCCGGCCATGTTGCTGAAAAGCGGGAATCTTGATGGATTGGACGGGTGCCTAAAACCCGTCCCAAACCAGCGCGTCGAACTGCCGCGCGGTGTGGAAACCCACACGTTCGTACAGGCGCACCGCCGTCTGGTTGGCCGCCGTCACGGTGAGGCTTACGCGGTCGCAGCCGTACTCGCCCAGGGCCAGGAGCGACCGGCGCAACAGTTCATAGCCGGCTCCCGTCCCCTGCATCTGCGGCACGACGCAGATCTGCGTAATGTGGCCCACTTCCGCCGCCACCAGGCTGGCCAGCGAGATACCGCAGGCTTCCCCCGTCTCCCGGTCGAAGGCCACGTACGAGGCGGGCTCGAAAAAATTCCCGCAGCCCGGGTACTCCACGATGTTGTGCAGGAACCGGCGCGCCCCGGCGGTGGAATGGTACTGGCTGTTGATCCGGCTGTCCATGTGGCCGTAGTAGGCGGAGGCGATCACGCGCGCCGCCTCCTCGTGATACCGCTCCGACCACTTCTCGATCGCCAGCCGCCCGGCCGCGCGCCCCGTCGGCAACTCCTTCACCCGCTCCAGCGGCGCCATCATGAAATTGCGCGGATGCGCGTGCGCGAAACCCGCGTGCGGCAGCGCGCGGGCGCGGATGCTCCCCAGCATCATCAGTTGCGATTCGATGCGCCGCACGCCGGCGGCGCGGAACAGCGCGTCCACCACCGCCGCCAGCAGCCGGTGTTCGTTCTCCGCCGTTCGCCACCGCTGGCGCACGTACAAATCGCCGATCAGCCCCTTGTGCTCGTCGATGACGAAGTAGGAGTAACCCGCCGCCTCTCCGCCCTCGTCCAGCAGCGCGAAGCCGTTCAGGATGCGGACGTCGATGTAGTGCTTCACCAGCTCGGCCGAGGCGCTGAAGTCCCACCAGAGCTGCTCGCGCCAGGCGCGGATCTCCTCCTCGAACACCGGCTGGAGCGCGGCGGACTCCAGGCGCGACAGCGGCGCCATCTCCCGAATTCCTCCCGCGGCGGTTCCAGCCATCCGGGCCACTCTTTCTCAGTCTCCGGCTTCCTTCAGAAACTGCCGGATGCCCCGCAGCGCCTGGCGCGTGCGGTGCTCATTCTCGATCAGCGCGAAGCGCACGTGCCCCTCGCCCAGCGGCCCGAAGCCGATGCCCGGCGACACCGCCACCAGCGCCTTCTCCAGCAGCAGCTTGGAGAACTCCAGCGACCCCAGCTTGCGGAACCGTTCGGGAATCTGCGCCCACACGAACATCGAGCCGCGCGGGGCCTCCACCGGCCAGCCGGCCCGGTTCAGCCCCGTCACCACCAGGTCGCGCCGCTTCTGGTAGATCTCGCGGATCTTGCGCGTCTCCTCCTCGCACTCCCGCAGCCCGATGATGGCCGCGATCTGGATCGGCTGGAAGATGCCGTAGTCGAGATAGCTCTTGATGCGCGCCAGCGCCGCGATCATCTTCGCGTTGCCCAGGCAGAACCCCACCCGCCAGCCGGCCATGTTGAAGCTCTTCGACATCGAGTAGATCTCGACCGCCACCTCCTTGGCGCCCTCCACCTGGAGAATGCTGGGCGGGCGGTACCCGTCGAAGCCCAGATCCGCGTAGGCGAAATCGTGCAGCACCATCGTGCCGTGCTGGCGCGCCAGCCGGATGATCTCGCGGAAGAAGTCCAGCTCCACGCACTCCGTGGTCGGGTTGTGCGGGAACGAGATCAGGATCATCTTCGGCTTGGCCAGCGCCGTGCGATAGAACGACTCCAGGTGATTGAGAAACGTCGCCGGGTCCGGCATCGGCAGCGCCGCCGCGTGGCCCTCGGCCATCACCACTCCATACTGATGGATCGGATACGCCGGGTTGGGGCACGCCACCACGTCGCCCGGCCCGATCACCGCGAACAGCAGGTGGGCCAGGGCGTCCTTGGCGCCG
>CAYOTD010000202.1:0-8267 GCA_964406685.1 uncultured Solibacteraceae bacterium
AGGAACTGATCGGGATGAGCGCCTCGGGGGCCAAGTACGGGATCATGACCGCGCACTTCTACTGGGTGGGCGCGATCCCCGCCATGGTGTTCATGGGCGTTTTCATGATGCCGTTCTACTACGGCAGCCGGGCGCGGTCGGTGCCGGAGTACCTGAAGCTGCGGTTCGACGAGAAGACGCGCGGCTTCAACGCCTTCAGCTTCGCCATCATGACGGTATTCGCCTCGGGCATCTCGATGTACGCCTTGGGGCTGGTGTTCCAGCTCGTGCTGGGGTGGAGTTTCACGGCCAGCGTGCTGCTGTCGGCGGCCATCGTGCTGGCCTACACGTTCCTGGGCGGGCTGACCAGCGCCATCTACAACGAGGTCCTGCAATTCTTCCTGATCGTGGCCGGGTTCGCGCCGCTGGCGATCCTGTCGGTGCACAAGGCCGGGGGATGGAGCGGGCTGAAGCAGCGGCTGGAGCCGGTGATGACCAGCGCGTGGGGCTACATGGGCCATCCGTCGCAGAACCCGATGGGAGTGGACGTGTTCGGCATGGTGGCGGGGCTGGGCTTCGTGCTGTCGTTCGGCTACTGGTGCACGAACTTCCTGGTGGTGCAGCGCGCCATGGCGGCGAACTCGATGTCGGGCGCGCGGCGCACGCCGCTGATCGGCGCGTTTCCCAAGATGGCGCTGCCGTTCATCGTCATCCTGCCGGGACTGGCCGCGGTGGCGATCTCGAAGATGGGCGTGGGCTACGCTCTGCCGCGCAAGGGCGACGGGTTCGATTACGACCAGGTGTTGATGACGCTGATGACGCAGTTCTACCCTTCGGGCCTGTTGGGCGTGGGGCTGACGGGATTGATGGCGTCGTTCATGTCGGGGATGGCGGGCAACGTCACGGCATTCAACACGGTGTGGACCTACGACATCTACCAGAGCTACATCCGCAAGAACGCGCCCGATTCGCACTATCTGTGGGTGGGGCGCATGACGACCATCGTGGGCGTGGCGCTGTCGATCGGCACCGCCTACCTGGCGACGCTCTACAACAACATCATGGACCTGCTGCAACTGGTGTTCGGCTTCGTCAACGCGCCGCTGTTCGCCACCTTCCTGCTGGGCATGTTCTGGAAGCGCTCCACCGGGCACGGGGCGTTCACCGGGATGCTCTCGGGAACGGCGGCCGCGGCGGCGGTACACGGGCTGACCCTGGCCGAGGGCAAGGGCGGGTGGATCACCGGCCTGCACACCTTCCCCTCGTCGATGGCGCAGAATTTCTGGGTCGCCATCGCCGCCTTCACCGTCTGCTTCGTGGTCACGATCCTGGTCAGCCTGATGACCGCGCCGAGGCCGGTGGAGGAGTTGCGCGGACTGGTCTGGGGCGCCACCGAAATGCCCAAGGCGGAAGATCTGCCGTGGCACGAGAGGCCGTTGGTGCTGGGCGTGGTGGTGCTGGCGGTGTGCCTGGTGCTGAACGTCATCTTCTGGTAGGAGGGCACGGAACATGGATCTGAGAAAACCTTCGGGTTGGTTCTTCGCGATGCTGGGAGTACTGTTGATCGCCACAGGAGTATTTCTGCCCGAGGCGCGCGCGCCGCTGACGGCGGTCAACATCAATCTCTACTGCGGGATCGTCATGGTTGCCTTCGGAGGAATTCTGTTGTGGTTAGCCCGTCGAGCCTCGTAGAGGCTTTTCGCCAGCAGTTTCCCGGCGCGCCGGCGCCGGCCCTGTACCGCGCTCCCGGGCGCGTGAACCTGATCGGAGAACACACCGACTACAACCTGGGCTTTGTGTTGCCGATGGCGCTGGAGCTGGCCTGCTACGCCGCCGCCGCTCCGGCCGAGGACGGCGTCCTGCGCGCCTACTCGGTCAACCTGGACCAGACGCGCGAGATCGCCGTGGCGGAACTGCCCGGCGCGCGGCCGTCCAAGGAGTGGAGCGACTACGTCTTCGGCGTGGCTCAGCAACTGGTCCGGGCCGGCTATCCGGTGGGAGGCTGCCGCCTGCTGATCGAGAGCACCGTGCCCACGGGCGGAGGCCTGAGCTCGTCGGCGGCGCTGGAGGTCTCCACCGCGCTGGCGCTATTGGGCGAACGGGGGATCGACAAGCTGGATCTGGCGCGGCTGTGCCAGCGGGCCGAGCGCGAGTTCGTGGGGATGCCGTGCGGCATCATGGATCAGTACATCTCGGTGTTCGGCCGTGAAGGGGCGGCGGTGAAGATCGACTGCCGGAGCCTGGAGCACGACTTTGCCGTGCTGCCTGCCGGGGTCGAGATCGTCGCCGTCAACACGATGGTGAAACACGAGTTGGGCTCGTCGGCCTACCGCGAGCGGGTGCGGGAGTGCGGCGAGGCGGTGGCGGTGATCCAACGCCACCGGCCGGAGGTGGCGAGCCTGCGCGACGTGCGGCGGGCGGAGTTGGACGCCTGGAAGGACGAGATGGATCCGGTCGCGTTCCGGCGCGCGGCCCACGTCACCAGCGAAGACGAACGGGTGGAGGCCTTCCTGGAGGCCAGCCGCCGGGGCGATGCGGCCGAGTTGGGACGCCTTTTCATCGCTTCGCACCGGAGTCTACAGCACGACTACGAGGTGAGCTGCGAAGAGCTGGATTTCCTGGTAGATACGGCTATCGGCCTGGATGGCGTTTATGGGGCCCGCATGACCGGGGGAGGCTTCGGCGGCTGCACGGTGAACCTGATCCGGACGGACGCCGTGGAGCGGGTCGAGGAGACTCTCACCCAGAGATATCGCGGGCGGTACGGGATCGAACCGCGGCATTACCGCTCCAAGCCGGCGGCGGGGGCGTCAAAAATCGGCTGAGATTCTTCTCCCGGGCCGGGCACTACCAAAGTAACTGATACAAGTCCTCCTGGGGCGCGCCGCGCCCCATTCTCTCTCCGGCAGTTCCTCCGACCTGCCGGAGTTTTTTCTTTGGGGGCCAGGCGGGGCCAGCTAGCGGGTGGCGTGCTCGAGGGCTTCTATCAGGAAGTAGTCGCCCCACATCACGCTTTCGTTCACGCCCAGATTCTTGTGGATGTGGTAGACGCCGCCCTTGAGAATACCCTCCCATTTCTTGTCGCCTTTGGCGAGATGTTTCTGGCAGAGGGTGCGGAGGACATGGAGGGCCGTGCTCCAGTAGAAATGGCCCTTGATGGGGTCGGCCAGCAGGCGCGAGAGGCGCAGCAGGCCGGCGGCGGCGATGGCGGCGGCGGAGGTGTCCAGAAGCTTGCGGCTTTCCAGCGGCGCCGAGAAATCCCACGGCGGAACGCCGTCGGCGGGAGAGTGGGTGATGTAGTAATCGGCACAGGCCGAGGCGGTGTGGAGGAAGCGCGGGTCGCGGCTGTATTCGTAGCAACTGGAGAAGCCGTACATGGCCCAGGTGAGCCCGCGCGACCAGCAGGAATCCGAGCGCCAGCCCTGGTGGGTGGCCTCGCGCAGGAACTCGCCGGTTTCCGGATCGAAAATGCCTTCGTGGGCGACCGAGCCGTCCCCTCGCACCAGGAAGCGGCGCGTGGTGAGGGAGTGACGCAGCGCGATGTCGCGGAGTTTCCGGTCGCCGGTCTCGCGGGCGGCGTAGAAGATGAGGCCGACGTTCATCATGATGTCGACGAACAGCGAGTTCTCGGCGACGAAGGAGCGCAGGTACTGGCCCTTTTCGCGGAAGCGGAGGGCGAGGGTGCGGCCGGCCTCGATGAGCACCTCGTTGAGGGCCGGGTCCTTGGCTTCCTGGTACCAGCGGTAGTAGGTCGGCAGGAAGATGAAGCCCAGGTCGTGCGTATCGCGGTCCTGCTTGCGCGCCTCCAGGGGCCGCGTGTAGCGGATGGCCTGCTCGAGCCAGTAGGCCGCGTCGTTGCCGCCGCCGTTGAGGGCGCGGCGGCGGAACAGCCACATCATGCCGGGCAGGAAGCCGTCGCACCAGTGCGCCCAGGCGGGGCCTTCATGCTTCCACTTGCCGTCGCTCGTGTAGACCGGGTAGAAGTCGGGATTTCGGTCGATCAACCGCTTCACCTGCTCACGGGCGAAAGCCAGTGCCTCGTCGAACAGCTTCCGGTCGGATTCCAACTCAAAGTGAATCACCTTTTCACCTCATGTTCCGCTGATCCACAGTCCAGATCATCTGTGTACCGCTGACAACTCTGATCGTATCGCCCCACACCTGGAACAGGCCAACCCCCGGCCGGAGGTCCAGGCCGCCGCGCCGCACAATCGTCGGCTGCGCGGCGTACGGCCGCCCCGCCGAGAGCGCTATACCGCGAATCTCGTCCAGCACACCTGTGAATTCCGCCTGGCCGAGATCAGACTCCAGTTTGTCAAATTCGACGCCCACCAGGTAATAGGCGGATGGCGTCCGGCCGAGGTGGCCCATCCGCCGTTCCAGCATCACCACCCGCCCCGACACAGCTACGCCTTTCGGCGCCAGCAGCCGACCCTTCCACCGGGCGTCCTTGGCGAGCACCCCTGTCACGGGATCGCCCACCGCCGACGTCTTGGTGTCGATGGTCGACGTCAGCTCGATCTCCAGCCTGGTTCCCGCAGGCATTTCGATGGCTGCGGGCGGGGGCCTGGGGGGTGGCGCGGAAGGGGGCGGATCGCCGAAGGAGATCACGCTCTCGCCCGCGTACTGCCGGCACCCCGAGAAGTGAAGCCGGTTGCGGCTTACGGCGCCGTGGTTGTCGACCATGGTCATCTCGCTGGCCGCCGGCAGCAGGAAATCGGCCTCGCCGATGCGCATTCGCGAGTAATCCATCCCGATACCGGTGGACTTGAGACCGAGCCGCGGCGGAATGTCGTCGGCGTGCACCTCCAGCCGGGACGCCTCGTGCGACTCTGCGTCCGCCCAAACGGCGCCGTGGTATCCCACAACCGCGGTCGCCTCGCCAACGCGAACGGTGAAGCCGCTGCGGAACTGCGCCACCGTGTAGTCGAACCGGAGGAGGGTGCGGCCGCCGAGCACCTCTTTGCCCGAAAACCGGAAGACCGGCGCGGAACCCATGAAGACGGCGCGGGAGTGCAGGGCGAAATTGCCGTTGCCGATGGCGCCGCCGCGCACCAGTTCGCTGATCTCGCGATCTTCGAAACGGCCCGCGCCCGGCCAGGCGAACAACTCCTTGCCCTCAACCATGGCGACGTCCAACCGCACTGTATCCAGCAACTCGAATTTCCGCGAGCCGGCGCGCCGCACCGAGCGCTCGATCACCTGCGTGCAGGTGTAGTTCGGCAGCCGGGTGAGGTGTTCCGTCATCTTGACTTTGACGCGCGCGAGGTCCAGAACCCAGGGTTCGACCTGCTCCTGCGGCAGGCAGACTCCGGCCGACAGGATGACCGCGCCGGCCAGAAAACCCACCATGGCGACCATTATAGCGATTCGGTTCTGGTACCATCGCGTACATGGCAGCTACCAAGATTACGGTCAACAGCAACGGTCCGCTGCGGGTCGAGGGGGATTTCACGATTCTGGACGCGCAGGGGAAAGAGTTCGGAATCGCCGGCCGGGCGACGGTCTCCCTGTGCCGCTGCGGGCTGTCCCAGAAGAAGCCTTTCTGCGACGGCGCGCACCGGGTGGGCGCATTCCAGGCCGAATCGCAGGCCTTCGACTTGCCCGCGCCGAAGCCGGCCTGACGGGACGGCCCTCAGGCCACTCGTGAAGAGCTCATCTGGATGAGCTTCCCCGTCCTCCGGCGATCGATTTTGACCACGGGAGAATCGTTGCCTTCGTAGTTCCCCGCTCGTGTCGCCGCCCGATAGGCCGACCGGGCCATGGCGTGCGCGTGGCGCAGAGGAATGCGCTCCCAACAGACGTCGTGAGGCGATACCTGGACCGGGCCGGCCGGATTCCAGGGCGCGCCAAGATCGCGCATTGCCGCCTGGCCGCGGATGGAGAGCCGGTTGGCGGTAGTGAACATGTCCAGGTGGACGCGGCTGTAGCGGGAAAAGCGCGATCGGCGCTCGATCCAAACCGACGGTATCTTCATCAGCCAGCACCAGCGGCTGTGCCGCTCGGCCAGCAGGGAACCGAGCCCGCACCTGGCGTCCAGATAGCCGTCTTCCCGGGCTCGCCTCAGCCGGCCCAACTCCCGGCCGCCTATGCGGGCATCCAGCGGATTCTCCATCGCTGGGGAATATATCGGCGGGAATCGGCGGAACTGCACAACGAACCGTTCAGAAATCACATGCTGCCGCCACCAGCATGCAGGCATGGGCGCGGGATACCGGCGCCTGGGGCGAAATGCTCGCGTGCTTCAGACCAGCGGCGAATTCGGAGGCGCGCGCGGTCTGGGCGACCCAGGCCGCCGGGTCGGCACCCTCCCGTGCCTGAATGAGGCGCAGGAGTTCCACCAGTTCACCCCATGTCACTGCCGTGCCGGGCTCGAAGGCGCCGAAGTCCTGGCCCTGAGCGAAGCCATCGTGGCGGACCGGGTCGTATCCCCCGGCCTCCGGCCAGCGCATCTTCACTCCGAAGGGTAGCAGCAGGCGGTTGTCGAACAGGGTTTCGATCTCGCGGAAGGCCCAATGCTGCCAGGGAACGTCGGAAAAGTGGAAGTTGCTGACGCTGGGCCAGATGTCGAAGGCGCGCACGGCCAGGGCCGCCACTTCGGCGCGCGTGGCGGGCTGGTCCGGGCGAAACAGCCGGTCGGGGTATCCTTGCAGTCCTTTGTTAACGCTCAGCCATTGGATGGCGGCGAAAGCGGGGTGGTCGAGCGGGACGTCCCAGTAGAACATCAGCCGCGCTTTCTGCCGGATCAGCTCCCGCTGGAGCTTCTCCAGCGGAACGCGGCGCGGGTTGACGCCCTCCTTGATGCTGAGGACCGCGGCCACGCCCGCCGCCTGGCCCATCGCCATCCACGTCGGATCCATACGGATGGCGGAGAAGGCGACGTGGGTGGCCGACATCGCCACCGGCACCAGGAGGCCTTCGACGTTCAGGGGCACGATGGCCCCGTAGGGCACCTGGAAGGGCGCGGTGGTTTTGGTCAGGAAGAAGTCGCCGGCGCCCTTCTCCGGGGTGGTCATGTCGGTCTTGGGGCGCACCGGCTTGGAGTCGATGGCGTAGTGTCCGATGGCGACACCGTCTTTCCGTGCCGCAGGGATGAGGCCGCGTCCGGTGATGAAGGGATTGATGTCGGCCTCCGTCATCGTGATCTCGCCCTGAATCCGGCGCGCTTCGCGCACGAAGACGCGATAGGGGACGTTCCCGTTGTCCACGAATTCGTCCGCCGGCAGCCCCACGTGTTTCATTCCCCGTTCGTGCTGGAGGAAGTAGAGGTAGCCGAGGGCGTGGTTCTTGTATTCCTGGTACAGCTTCAGCCGCTCGGGGCGGGTGGCATCGGGCCACTTCCAGTTGACTTGCTGCATCTCGTTGCCGATCGGGTTCTTGTTCATCTCCGTCTTGCCACCGGGCATCGAGGGAGGGTCGAGATCGCTGGCGTGAAGATACTCCGTCCGGTCGTAGCCGGGCGGCGGGGCAGAAAGGAGATGAGACGTTCCCGATCCTTCGGGATAGTGCTTGATGCACAGCCTCAGCCCGTAGGAGACGATGGCGGCATCCTGGCGGCCCGTGCCGCCGGGCATGATCTCGCCCGTCCCGTTGAAGTAGTAGATGTCGCCGGCGTGGGGTTCGGACGGCGACCGGGCTTCGCGGCCGACGCGGTACGGCGCTCCGGCCCAGGCCGCCACGTCGGCTTCATGGGTGGCGTCAATGATCACCTTCCCGGAGATCAGCCGCCGTTCTCCCGACTTGTTTTCGGTGGCCACTCCCACGACGCGGTTTCTGCGCATCTCGACGCCGGTGGCCCAGGTGCTGTAAAAGACGGTGATGCCGGGAACGGCGGCGACCATCCGCTTGAAGATCCGGTCGGCGACGTGCGGCTCCCAGCGCCCGCCTTCCATGGGCGCGTTGGATTGTCGGCCGCGGAATTCGGTGGGTTGCCGCGCCGCCACACCGCTGCGGAAGATCGGGTCGGTGGCGACGACGGGCTGGTAGTGTTCCCTGACCTTGGCGCGGAACTCCTCGAAGATCCCACTCAGCGACTGATAGGAATAGGTGTCGATGTTGGAGATTCCATTCGACAACATGCCCCCCAGCACGGGGGTATCCTCAATCAGAGCCACGCGGGCGCCCATCCGTCCCGCGGCGAGGGCGGCGGCGACGCCGCCGGAGCTGCCGCTTACCACGACTACGTCGTAAGTCTCGGGGACGGGCGGGGCGGCCGCCAGAAAGGGACACAATACGGCACACACGCAGCACACCACCCATGGGAATCCCATGGGTCCATTATGGCGTGA
>CAYOTD010000203.1:0-262 GCA_964406685.1 uncultured Solibacteraceae bacterium
TTCGAGCTGCTGCCGAGAGTCGAGGGCAAGGGACGTTTTCTGGGCGTCAACGTGGGCGTGATCGCCAACCAGAAGCTGTACGGCAAGAGCTGGTGGGGCGAGGGCGAGGTGAAGGTCTACCTGGACGGGGACAAGGAGTTCCCCACCCTCAGCGGTACGGGCACGGAGGATTACATTGGCACGGGCTGGGGCCAGGGCCGGTATGCGAATCTCTACCAGGGCTCGCACGTGGCCGACAACGCCGCCATGAAGTACTGCTTCT
>CAYOTD010000203.1:272-8264 GCA_964406685.1 uncultured Solibacteraceae bacterium
CGCTACCACGTGCCCGACCCGATCTACTTCCGCAAGGAGGCCCGCGTCACCATCCAGCAGATGGGCTACCTGGGCGCCAACGACATGGGCATCGTCTACAACTCGGGAGAAAAGGTCTACACTGCGGGACCGGGACTGGTGGAGCGCAAGGTCCTCTCCGGCGGCCTGTTCGAGCGCCGCGACGACTGGTCCGCCTGCGCCTACTTCTACCTGGACCGCGCGGAAAGCAACCTGCCGGCGCTGGCTGTGGCTGAGGAGAGGATGAAGGGGTTGTAGGGCTTGGTCACATCTTGGCGGCGGCAAGCTCGCGGATGCGAGCGGCGACGTCCTGGCCGATCTCGAAGATCTCTCGCGCGACCAAGGGCGTTTCACCGGCGTAGATGCGAAGGCCGACGAGCAAGGGCTCGAACACGGTTGCGGCGGGCGAGGCAGAGAGAATCTCTATCGCTTTCCGAACGTGTCCTGCCGCTGCCGCCTGGATCAAGACCTGAGTGCTGGATTCGCGAATCCCAGGGAAAACCGCGACAATCTCCGGCATGCTTCGACATATCGCAAAGACCGGATCCCAGTCGTTATCGAGACCCGCGAACTCAGCGAGTTTCAACATCAGGTTGGGCAGTCGCCGGTTGAGCAGGTCAGTGACCAGTTCAAGGCTTCTGTCCTGAGTCTGGGCAAGCAACATCTCTGTCTTTGTCGTGAGCACCTTGTCGACCTGGCTTCGAAGTTGCTCTACTAGCTCACGCCGACGAATGCGCTTTGGCAGTGTCTGCACATCGTGCGGAGCGTCGGCGCCGAAGAACTCCGGCGGTGTGTTGCCCAAGATGGGGTTCACGATGCTCTCCAGCCGCTCCACGATCTGCGTGTACGCAAGGTAGTGATCTGCGCGCTCCGCGGGTGGAAGGGTACATGCCTCGCGGGCGATCTCGGTTGCGCGCTCAATCAATTCCTCGGGCTCGTAGAAGGTCACCATGAAGCTGACCGCCGCGTGCACTCGTCCCGCACAGGCGCCGCGGCGGCGCATGAGGTAGTAGATGTTGAACAGCCGTTCGGTGACCTGATAGAGCTTCCTGCGGCCTCGCGTGGTTGCGACTTCGACCGCTCCCCGACCCGTCAGCCGCCCAAGGAGCGCACTCACTTCGTTGATTTCGAGCCGTGCATCTCGCGCAAGGTCTGCTGCCGAGATCGGATCCCATCGTTCAAGTAGTGCCACGTACACCTTGCGTTCCTGCGGTGCCAACGCATCCAGATGGCCTTTGAAGTACTCGGTGTGGTCGTCAATCAGATGAACGAGGTGCTCGATTAGTTCACGAAACGAGCGATTCGCCGCAAAACCTGCAAGGAGCGTCAGCAGACGTGGGCTGCCGCCGGTCAGGATTCTCACAGCGCGTAGAGGACCAGCTTTCGTATCCTGCCCCGTGGTTGACCGCCAGAGCGCTTCGCATTCGTCGAGTCCAAGCGGCTTCAGGTCGTAGACCGAGAACATCTCAAAGAAGGCTTGTCCCGCGTTTGCTATGGCATCAAAGTGGACTGTCGCGCTCGCCAACAGCATGATGCGGCGGTCGTGCGACAGGGTGTGACGAAGATCCCAGGCTCTCTGAGACGACAACTGGTCGTCGAGAAGCATGTTCAGGTTCTCGACAACCAGCAGGAGGCGCCGTTTCTGACTGTCCGCGAAATCGAGGACTTGTGCGAGCGCTCGTTCCCGGAGCCGTCCCTCGTCCTTTTCGTCGCGCAACTCCACGTAGGTCGCTCTTCGTTTCGGGTCGCCCGTCTGCTCGGCGATGTGGAATAGCGCTTCCAGCCAGAACTCACCTGCCGTGGTGACCTGGTAGCTCTCCTCGCCGAAAACAAGCGGTAACCAGTGCGACGAGTAGTCCGGATTGGTGCGAGCTTCGGCGGCAGCCCGGCGCACCAACATCGTCTTTCCGGAGCCTCTCGGGCCGACGATGAGCAAATGGCGGTTCGGACCTTCCGACACCGCGTTTTCGCGCATGGCCTGGAGGATCAGTTCCAGCGACTGTTGCCGAACGACGAACGCCTGGATGAGTTCCTCATCTCCCAGGAGTCCCGGGTTGTAGGTGAGCCTGGGCGTGGTAATCACTTCTCAGGACCTCCTGTCAAATGCCTTCACGTATGAGAAGCCAAACCGCGCCTTCCACCAGTCCCGCACCAGTTTCGACACGAACACGTAGCCGCGCTCCTGAGGAGACAGATAGCCATCATGTTCGAGAATGCCGAGGACCTCGGTGAGAGCAGCGCGCCAGCCGTCGCCGCAGACATCCCGAGCCAGAGTCTCCGCCGCGCGCGGAGACAGGATGCTTACCACGGCAGCCTCCGTCAACAGTTCCAGTGCGAGCGTGTCCAGCTCAGGCCCAAGAACCATCCGCAGCCGGTCTTCCAGGTGACTCAACTCGACATGGCCGCGCACGCTGAGCATGCGATGCCGATAGACCTCGTCGACCAGCGCGCTGTCGACCTTGTTGACCTTCCGGTGCCGGGCTTCTTCATAGACGTTTTCGAAGAACATCTGGACGTGGTGCGGAATCCACACGCCCAGCAGTTCCAGCATCGCCTCCATTGCTTCCTCGCCCAGGTCCAGGCCGTAGCCGGAGGTCAGAGCGCGCAAACACCCCGTCGCCGCTTCCCGGTTCCACGGTTCCAGCGGGAATGGCGCCAGAGTATTCAGCGTCGCGCTAAGACCGGCTTGCCGCACGATCGGCTCAAGTCCGATCGAACCCGCAAGGACGAACCGGATTCTACCCTGGTGCCGGATCGTGGCCGAGCGCAACCAGGAGAGGAACGCATCGGCCGCTTGCCGCCTCTCCGGCGTGATCTTGTAGTCATTGCCTTTCAGAAGCCTGTTGACCAGAATTGGAACCTCGTCCAGAAACAGAACCACTGGCTTGTCGTGCGCGGCGAGGATTTCCAGCAGGCGGTCGCCCTTCACGTCCCAATCGCCTTCCGTGACACCGCTGCGAAGCGTGACGGTCAGTTGATTGATGTGGATCGAGTTGACATCCGGAGCAAGATTGCGAAACAGGGCGGTGGCCCGCTGCCACAACGGCTTGTGCGGGTGCACAGCCACGCTTAGTGCCACAACCGCATCCGCGGCGGAATCGGACTTCTGGAGATCGATATACAGGCAGAGGTACCGGTCCCCGAGCCGGCGGGCCGCCTCCATCATGAGGCTGGTCTTGCCTATGCGCCTGGGCGCCACCAGAAGCAGGTGAGCCCCGTCGTCGAGTCTCTCGGCCAGCAGGGCCAGTTCCGTCTCACGGTCCCAGAACTTCTCCCCAACAACGTAGCTGCCACCGGCAAGTCTCAGGCTGGAAGGGTCCATGGGCCCATTATGCTTCCCAACAAATTTGTTGTCAACAAATTTGTTGGGAAAGCAAAGCGCTGCTCAACTACATGAAAACAATCACCCCAGGCGCAGGACCTCTTCGGCGGATTCGGGGTGTTCGGCGCCGCGGTAGGCTAGCTTGAGCAGGGGCGGGGCGACGATGGTGGTGGCTACGGCCATGAAGACCACGACTCCGTAGATGTCCTTGGCGATGACGCCCATGGCGAGGCCGATCTGCGCTACCACCATGCCTACTTCGCCGCGGGGGATCATGCCGACGCCGATGCGGATGGCGTCGGCGCGGCCCAGCGGCCAGGCGCCCAGACCGCAGCCGATGAACTTCGACACCAAAGCGGCCAGCAGGATCACCGCCGCCAGGGCGATCATCGAGGGCGAGCGGAACGCGGTCAGGTCGACGTGCAGGCCGATGCCGGCCAGGAAGAAGGGCACCAGCAGTTCCGTTGTCCCGTGCGCCAGGTCGCGGACGCGCCGCCCGACGCCGTCGGCCAGCGCCATGCCGGCCAGGAAGGCACCCACGATGGCCGCCACGCCGATCCAGATGGCGGCGAGCGACAGCGCAAACAGAAGGATCAGCGCCAGGGCGAACTCGCCCTCGGCGACGCGGAGCGAGGCCTGCACGCGCGGCACCACGCGCCCCACCGCCGCGCTTCCCCACTTGGCGATCAGCACCACGAACACGACCGCCATCAGCGCCGTCAGCCCGAGTTCGACCGGGTTTACACGGTCGCGCGCCATGCTGCTGACCAGCGCCAGCACCAGCAGGCCGAGCACGTCGTCGATCACCGCCGCGGCCAGGATGATCTGGCTGGAGCGTTCCTGAAGCAGACCCTTGACGGCGAGCACCTGCGCGGTGATGCCCACGCTGGTGGCCACCATGGCCGCTCCCACGAAGATGGCTTCGATGCGCGGCGCGCCCCAGGCGGCCAGAATCCCCCAGCCGAGCACAAACGGCGCGATAACACCGGCCGTGGCGACCACCGCCGCCGTGCCGCCCTGCTTGAGCAGTTCGGCCGGCTTTACTTCCAGGCCGACGCGGAACAGCAGGAACATCACGCCCAGGTCGGCCAGAGTCTTCAGCAGATCGTTGGGCGCGATCCAGCCGAGCACGCTCGGGCCGAGGATCACGCCCGCCAGGATCTCCCCCACGATGCCGGGTTGGCCGAGCCGTTCGAGCAGTTCGGCCAGCACTTTGGCCACGCCGAACACGAGCAGCATGGCGAGAGGTATCTGGCTCGCCTCGGCGGAGGTCGAGACCAGGAATGCCAGGTTCAAGTCCACGTCAATTCAGGATAGCTCCGGGCACACGTCACGCTTCGGCTTCCGAGGTCCTGATCCTGGCGGGAGCGCGGCTGGGCTCGTGTTGCGGGGCCGGGAACAGGGTTGTTCCGCCGGCCGGCGCCGCGGCGGCGAAATCCGGATAGGCATTGGCCCCATGCTCGCCGAGATCCAGGCCGCCGATCTCCTCTTCCGGCGTCACTCGCAGGCCCATGGTCTTGCTGAGAACCTTGAACAGAATCCAGCAGGTGGTGAAGGTCCAGGCGAAGGTGACGGCCACTCCGATGGCCTGCGTGATGAGCTGGCCCCAGAGATCGTATGATTTTCCGGTAAAGAGATTCTCGTGGAACAGGGCGGCGGCGATGGTTCCGAACGAGCCGCACACCCCGTGGACGGAGATGGCGCCCACCGGGTCGTCCACCTTGATCCTGTCGAAAAACAGGACCGCGAAGACGACCAGGACGCCGGCGATGGCTCCGATGAGCACAGCGCCGAGCGGCGTGACGGTCGCGCACGGCGAGGTGACCGCCACCAGTCCGGCGAGCGTGCCGTTCAAGGTCATACCGATATCGGGCATTCCGAACTTGAACCAGGAGGTTGCCAGCGCGGTCAGCGCGCCCATGCAGCCGGCCAGCAGCGTGGTCACCGCGATGCGGGCCTGCAACCCGTTGGCCGCCGTCGTCGAACCGGGATTGAATCCGAACCAGCCCAGGAACAGGATGAAGACGCCGAGGGCCGCCAGGGTGAGGCTGTGCCCGGGAATAGGGCGCGCCTTGCCGTCCTTGGTGAACTTGCCGAGCCGGGGCCCGACCACGATGGCTCCCGCCAGAGCCGCCCAGCCGCCCACCGAGTGCACCACGGTGGAGCCGGCAAAGTCGATGAAGCCGCGATTGGCGAGCCAAGCGCCGGATTTCGCGTTGTCGCCGACAAAGAGGTTACCCCATGCCCAGTGCCCGATGACGGGATAGATCAGCAGGCTGATGAAGAAGCTGTAGACGAGATAGGCCGAGAACTTAGTCCGCTCGGCCATCGCTCCGGAGACGATGGTGGCGGCGGTGGCGGCGAAGACGATCTGAAACAGCCAGAAGGTGAAGCCCCACTGGCCGTCTATGGTCGAGTTGTCGAAATTGACGAAGAAATTCGACCACCCCACCCACCCGTTACTGATACCGAACATGAGGCCGAAACCGACCGCCCAATACGCGAATCCGCCCATACAGAAGTCGAGCAGGTTCTTCATCATGATGTTGCCGGCGTTCTTCGCCCGCGTGAAACCCGTCTCGACCATGGCGAAACCGGCCTGCATGAAGAACACGAGCGAAGCCGCCACGATCGTCCAGACGATATCGGTCTGCTTCTGGAGCGCCGCGATGGACTTTTGCAGATCGTCCACCGTTGGGGACGCCGGCGCCTGGGCGAGCAGGGGTAACGCCGTGAGTGTCAAAGCCGCTCCGATCGAGAGCCGTCCGGCTAGAGTTTTCCTCATAATCACCTTCCGTTCCTTGTTTGTCGTCTCTTTGGATCTGGATTGGCCGGCGGCGTGGCCGGCGCTTCGTGTCTACCGCTTGGGACCGAAATAAGCCAGGATTCCCACCAGCAGCGTATCCTGGTTCTTGTGCGCGCCGGCGGTGGAACCGCGGTCGAAGAAGGGCGTGTTGGACCAGTCGCGGCGGTACTCGGGCCGCATCAGGATCCCGTCCTTCACTTTGAACTCCGCGGTCAAGGTGAATTCCTTGAGCTTCTGCGCGGTCCCGGTCGAGAAACCGTCCGCGTCGTGGAACCACTCCAGCCGGGGGCACAGCGCGAACCATCCGTTGAGGGCGTATCGCGCGGCGCCGGCGATGCCGGTCCAGCGGTAGGCGCCGCCGGCGATCTGCTTGTCCACTCCGTAGTCGTAGTTGATGTAGAAGCTCGCCTTCGGGGTGGGCGTCAGCAGCAGGGTGGTGTCATAGACGTGCCGGTAGCCCTTGTTCGCATCGAGCTTCTCCGGGCCGAAATAGTAGTTGTGCGACCAGGTCACCTTGGTGGATGAGAAGGCGCCCGTCAGGCCGATGGTCTTGCCGGTGTTGTTATCTTCCACGTTGTTCCAACCGTTGACCAGTTGCAGGCCGGCGGTGAGGTTCTTGTGCAGCGGCATCGAGGTCCGGAGCCCGAAATGGTAGTAGGGGACAGCCCAGGCGAACAGGAGCGAGCGCGAGTAGTTCCAGTTACTGTTGGTTTCGATCACCTCCGCGCCCGCCGAGGTGACGAACTTCCCGAAATCGACCTGAAATCCCCTGGCCCGTTTCGGTTTCAGGCTCACGAAGATCTGCTCGATGTTGCGCATCACGCTCAGGTCCTTTTCTCCCGAGTGGACGATGTCGAAGGCCCGGCCGAAACCCAGGTCCACCCGGAAGCCGACCGGATCGGCCGCGTGCTCAAGGGTCAGCTTGGCCATGTTCAGGCTGAACTGGTTGCCCTTGACATCGAAGTTCCGCAACTGGTTGGCGCGTGAGGCGGGATGGTTGAAATTCAGGCTGTAGTAGCCATCCGCCAGCCCGCTAAAATCGATCGGCCCGACGCTCCAGATGCCGGCCGGCGCAGTCTCGGCGCGGGACAGAAGCGGAAGGACGAATAGAGTACACCCCAGCAGACACTTCCCACGATTCATGTAGAAGGTACGCTCCGGTTTGGTTTGTTGACTGGAGACGACGGGGTGGGGGGGAACGACTAAGTTCCCGGTCATTCTACCGGCAAACGGCCGCGCAAACAAATAGGAAATTCTGATCGCGCCTATAGAAACCTTTCGTTTGAGAGCCGCGCCCAGCCGGTGCATGATGATAGGTGAATCGCACCGTTTGCGTTGTCCGCTCGCCCCGTCCGCGGCATTTCCACTCTGGTGGTAAGGAAATGAAACGAGTTACCTGTCTGACCCTCCTGCTCTGTTGCACTCTGATGGCACAAGCTCCGCCGAACGTCGACGCCCGGCTGGCATCGATGGAAGCGGGGGTGAAATCGGCCCAATCGGCCGGCGACAATGCGTGGATGCTGGTCTCCTCCGCCCTGGTCCTGATGATGACGGGCCCGGGGCTGGCGCTTTTCTACGGAGGTCTGGTCCGGAAGAAGAACGTGCTCGGCACGATGATGCAGAGTTTCGTGATGATGGCGCTGATCACCGTACTGTGGGCGCTGGTGGGCTACAGCCTGGCCTTCGGCGAGGGAAGCGCGGTCCTGGGCGACCTGCGCTACACGCTGCTGGAGGGCGTGGGAGCGGCGCCCAACGCCGATTACGCGGCGACCATCCCGCAGCAGACCTTCATGGTCTATCAGTTGATGTTCGCCATCATCACTCCGGCGCTGATCACCGGCGCCTT
>CAYOTD010000204.1:0-262 GCA_964406685.1 uncultured Solibacteraceae bacterium
GAGGGCGCTCGTTAAGGGGTAAACTATGCTGTTTGTGATGGTGCCGTCGTACTTGTGCCGGTGATAGTAGGGCGCCACGAAATCGTAGCCGGCGTAAAGCACCGGGCGCACCAGCAGGTCGATCCACTCCGGCGTGATCGACCGCAGGTCGCTGTCTACCACCGCGCAGGCGCGCGCCCCCGCCTTCTGCGCGATCTGGAAAACCAGCCGGAACGCACTCCCCTTGCCGGGGATTCCGTGATAGGCCAGCGACAGCCGGTTC
>CAYOTD010000204.1:278-8218 GCA_964406685.1 uncultured Solibacteraceae bacterium
GAGAGCATCAGCAGGTGCGAATCCTCCACCCGCGCCGACATCACCACCTCGCGCGTCTGGTCTTTCGACCCCCCGTCAGAATTGACGATCAAGGCGCTGAACTGCGGGAAGTACTTGGCCAGGCCGGCCTGCGCCGCCCGCACGACATGGCCGATCGTGCGGGCGTTGTTATAGCTCGGTATGCCGATGACGATATCGGCCGCTCCCAGTTCCTCGAGCTGTCGCAGGCCGGCCTGCGGGATCCCCGGTTCCCCCATGCGCTCCACTTCAGGCGGCAGCCCGTGCGCACCGGCTGTCGTCCTCCTCCACCGCGCTGAACAGCAGGTTCGGAAACTCAGGAATCGCCGCGGCAACGCGATTCCAGTTGGGCATCGGCGGCACCCCCATCGGGTCCGCCGCGAATTCCTCGGCCGCCTCGCCCAGGCTTTGGGCGAAGGTGGCCACCGCCAACTCCTCCGTGTTGCGGCAGAACTTCAACCCGTTCAGCATGGCGTCGGCGTAGTAGCGGGAAATCGTGTCTTCCGCCAGCCGCACATAGCGTACCTGAAGCGCGCGGAAATGGTCGCGCGTGAACGTCACCCCTTCCCCCGCCAGCGTGCGGAACAGCGCCTTGGAGATGTCCCGCGCCATGCGGCGCAGGCCCCGCGTGCGGTCGTCGGCCGAGAGATCCTGGTGTTTGTGTTCGTAGTTGTCCGCCAGATCCACCTGGCAGACCCGGCCCGGCGAGCAGTTGCGGAAGACCTCCGCCAGCATGCCCACTTCCAGCCCCCAGTCACCCGGGATCCGGTTGACGCGCGCCAGCGGCGTCCGCATGGCGAACTCGCCCGAAAGCGGATAGCGGAAGCTGTCCAGGAAGTCCAGAAACGCCACCCCCGGCGCCATGCCCTTCATGGCCCGCACCAGCGGCGTCATGAACAAGCGCGTCACCCGGCCGTGCATCCTGTCGGTGACCCGGGCATAGTACCCCTTGGCGAACTCGAATCCCAGGTTCGGGTTCAGCACCGGGTAGCACAACCGGGCCAGCATCTCGCGGTCGTAGTTGACGATGTCGCAGTCGTGCAGAGCGATGGCGTCGCAGTCTCCCGCCGCCAGGATGTAGCCGTAGGACAACCAGCAGGAGCGGCCCTTCCCGTCGTCCCCGGCCGGCACGCCGTGGTCGTCCAGCAAGCGCAGCAGGGCCTGAATCCGCTCGCTGTCGATCCAGATGAACGTCACCGGCTGCGGGAACTTGTGGAAAAGTGAGCGGGCGTGGCGGTACTGCGCCGCATTCGCCCGCGCCAGCGGGATCACGATTCGCTTCAGGTACCGGGCCCCGGCCAGATCGGAGATGATCCGGCGCATGGCGGGTTTCTCGAACTCCGAGTAAAGCGCCGGCAACACCAGCGCGATGGGCGAAGATTCGGAGAAAACCTCGAGTTCCCGCTCCAGCCGCTCAAATCCATTGTTATGAAGCCGATGGAGAGTCGTGACGGTTCCGGTCTGATAGAAATCGGCCATGCGTCGCTCCCTTCCGTTTCAGGATAGGTTCCCCGGCTAAGGTGAACCATCCCGGAAAGGGGGGAGACAACGCCTGGAAAGGCCGTAAGCACAGAGCTTTCCGCGCATACTCTGCGTTACAATGTCAATCACCAACATGCAGCAGATCGGGCGGTATCACGTCGTCGGCGAACTGGGCCGCGGCGCCATGGGGGTGGTATATCGCGCGCAAGATCCCGCCATCGGCCGGACGGTCGCCATCAAGACCATCCGGCTGGCGGATTTTACCGACCCCTCCGAACGGGAGCGCCTCCGCGAACGCCTGATTCGCGAGGCGCAGTCGGCCGGCATCCTCTCCCATCCTGGCATTGTCACCATCTACGACATCGCCCAGGAAGGCGAAATGGCCTATATTTTCATGGAGTTCGTCAACGGGCCGCCGCTGGAGAAGGTGCTTCAGTCCGACACGCCGCCGGATCGCGAGACCATTCTTGATATCTTCGCCCAAACCGCCGCCGCCCTGGATTATGCCCACAAAAAGGGCATAGTCCACCGCGATATTAAGCCGGCCAACATCATGATTCACGAGGACGGCACGGCCAAGATCACCGATTTCGGCGTGGCCAAGATCGTCTCCCAGCAGATGACGCAGGCTGGGGCCATGATGGGCACCCCCAGCTACATGTCGCCCGAGCAGGTGCAGGGCGTGCCCGTCGACGGCCGGGCCGACCAGTTCGCCCTTGCCGTCATTGCCTACGAGGTCCTGACCGGCGAAAAGCCCTTCGTCGCCGACTACCTCCCGACCTTGCTCTATAAGATCGTCCGCGAGGAGCCGGTGGCTCCGCAGCGGCTGAATCCCACCCTACCGGACCAGGCCGAAGCCGTCCTGCGCAAAGCGCTGGCCAAGTCCGCCGACGAACGTTATCCGACCTGTGCGGCCTTCGTCGATGCGCTCGAAAAGGCTTGCCTGATGAAGCCGGACTGGCAGCCCATGCCTCGCGGCATCAGCCAGAACATGCCCACCGTGGCTTCCACCGATCCAACAGGAGTCACCGGGAGCAGGCCGGAACCGATCGTCCTGGCGCCGCCGTCCAAACCCATCCCCCTGCCCGAGACTCCGCCGGCGCCGCCGCCCGCTCCCGCGCCCGTCCCTCCGATTCCCGTGGAGGAACCCGAGTCGCCGCCCGCCGTCCGCCGCCGCCACCGGGAAGAAGAGTTCCAGGGTCCCGCCGGGCAGGTTCAAGGGCGGAAGATCTTCGCCTTTGCCGCGGCGGTCGGTGTCGTCGCCATCGTGTTGTTTCTGGCCGTGAAGTACCTGGGATCGAAGCCGGAACAGAAAGAGAAAAAGCAGGAAGTGGCGGTGGTGACAAAGCCGCCCGCCCCTTCGACGCCCAGCCCCACCCCGATTCCGCCGCCCATAGAAAAACCTTCGCCCGCCCCACCGGCGCAACGCCCCCCGGCGGCACCCCCAGCGGCGCCTCCGGCCAAGACGGCGCCGGCGGGAGCGACGGAGATCTTCTCCAGCCCGCCCGGCGCCAACGTCGTCATCGACAACGACGCCTCGCTCACCTGCACCACGCCGTGCAACCTGAGTCTGCCCCCGGGCCGCCACACCCTGGTGGCCACGCTCGACGGCTACCGCCCAAGATCTTCAACCTGCCGCAGGACTCCTCTATGAGCCTCACCCTCGAACGCATGATGGGCCGCCTGAGCGTGCGGACCACGCCGCCCGGCGCCACCATCTACGTCAACGGCGAGCCGCGCGGCGAGAAATCCCCCGCCATCTTCTCGCTGCCTGCCGGCAAGTACAAGATCGCCGTGGTCAAAGAAGGTCTGCCCAAGCAGGAAGACGACGTGGTCGTGCGCGACGGCGGCATCGCCGACCTGGAGTGGAACTGGGGCCAGAGGTAGCTCGTGCGTTTCTGCTGCGTAGTCCTTGCCGCCGCCTGCGCTCTGGGAGCCGGGCAGCGCCCCCGTGCGCGGGAAGCCGGCGTGATAGTGGGCGTCCTTCCTGCCGGCCCGCTGAATGCCATCACAGACGTCGCCGGAGTGCGGGTGGGGCATTCGACCGTCATTCGCGGCGATAACGTCCGCACCGGCGTGACCGCGGTTCTTCCCCATCCCGGCAATCTGTTTCGGGAGAAGGTCCCCGGCGCTGTCTTTATCGGCAACGCCTTCGGCAAGCTGATGGGCTCGACGCAGGTCAACGAGCTGGGCGAGATTGAAACGCCCATCCTGCTCACCTCCACCCTCAACGTGCCCCGCGTGGCCGACGCTTTGATCGACTACATGCTGGCGCTGGAGGGCAACCAGGACGTGCGCTCCATCAACCCCCTTGTGGGAGAGACCAACGACGGCCGGCTGAACGACATCCGCGGCCGCCACGTCGGCCGCGAGCACGTCTTCGCCGCCATTCGGGACGCCCGCTCCGGCCCGGTCGAAGAGGGCGCGGTGGGCGCCGGCACGGGCACCATCTGCTTCGGGTTCAAAGGAGGCATCGGGACCAGTTCCCGGCGCGCGGGCGCCTACCTGGTCGGCGCGCTCGTGCAGACCAACTACGGCGGCCAGTTGCGCATCGCCGGCGTCCCGGTGGGCGAGTTGCTCCGCCGCCCGGAGCCCTCCGCCGACGGTTCGGTGATCGTCGTGGTAGCCACCGACGCCCCGCTCGACCACCGCAACCTGTACCGCCTCGCCGCCCGCGCCATGGCGGGCCTGGCCCGGACCGGTTCGTCGTTTTCCAACGGCAGCGGCGACTACGCCATCGCCTTCTCCGCCGCCCACGGCGCCCCGCCGCTGGGCAACGACGCCGTGTCGCCGCTGTTCCTGGCGGCCATCGAAGCCACCGAGGAGGCGGTCTACAACTCCCTGTTCCGCGCCGTTACCATGACCGGCAACGGCCAAACGGTGGAGGCGCTCCCGCTGGAACGAACCCTCGAGATCCTGCGGCGCGCCGGCGTGTTATACTAGGATATAACTATTGGCGGATTGCTATGCACACAACCAGTCTGCGCAAGGTAGGCGGTTCGGTCATGCTGGCCGTGCCACCCCCTCTGCTCGATGTCTTGCGTCTGCGGCCGGGAGTCAAGGTCGGCATCGCTGTGGAACACGGCCGGCTGGTCGTCGAGCCGCGCCGGCGGCCCCGCTACACCCTGGACGAACTCCTGGCCCAATGCAATCCCAAGGCCGCCCGCGCCAGGAAGGATCGGAAATGGCTCGCCGGGAAGCCGGCGGGCGCCGAGCTCATCTGATGAAGCGGGGGGAAATCTGGCTGGTTGGGCTCGACCCCGCGGAAGGGCACGAACAGAAGGGCCGCCGTCCGGTCCTGATCGTCTCGCCGGAGGCGTTCAACCGGGTTACCAGGGTCCCCGTGGTTCTTCCCATCACCAGCGGCGGGAGCTTCGCGCGGACGGCCGGTTTCGCCGTGCCGTTGGCGGGCGCCGGGACCAGAACCACGGGCGTGATCCGGTGCGATCAGCCCCGCGCCCTCGACCTCCGCGCGCGCGGCGGCAGGAAACTGGAAAGCGTTCCCGACGTCATCATGGACGAGGTCCTGGCGCGGCTGACGCCGATTCTTGAGTGAGGGGAAGATTGCGGCTCCTGGCCCATCTCGGCTTGCTGGCCTGCGTGACCCTCTACCCCCACGCGTTGCCGGCCGCCGCCTCCCTCATCATCGACGATCCGGCCGGGGGAACCATCTTCCCGCCCGACCTTGCCCCGCCCGAGTTTGTCTGGCGCGACCCTGCCGGGACCGCCGTCCGCTGGCGCATCGAGATCCGCTTCGCCGATGGCGCCGCGCCCATCCGCACCACCGCCCGGGGCGAGCCCTTCCGCCTCGGTCCCATTGACCCGGACTGCCTCGCGCCCACCAACGAACCGCCCCGCTTGACGCCCCAACAGGCCGCCGCGCGCACCTGGATTCCGGACCCCACCACATGGGCGGCCATCAAGCGGCGCTCCGTCGACGGCCCCGCCACTCTCATCGTCACCGGTCTGTCTGGCGCCAACCCGCCGCGCGCCGTTTCCCGCGGCAGCGTGACATTCCGTACCTCGCGCGACCCGGTGGGCGCGCCCATCTTCTATAGAGACGTCCCCCTGATGCCCACCGAAACGACAAAGGGCAGCATCAAACCCCTGGCGCCCCAGGCTCTCCCTCTGGTCCAGTGGAGGTTGCGCGATATCGGTCAGCCCCGCAGCCGCGTGCTGATGGAGAACCTGCCCGTCTGCGCCAACTGCCACTCGTTCTCCTCCGACGGCAAGACCATGGGCATGGACCTGGACGGGTTGCAGAACAACAAGGGCCAGTACTTCCTGGCCAATGTCGCGCAGCACACCTCGGTCCGCAGCCAGGATGTCATCCAGTGGAGCTCGTCCAAGGGCAAGCTGAAAGGCGCCATCCGGGTGGGCTTCATGTCGCAGGTCTCCCCCGATGGGCAACACGTCGTCACCACCATCAACCCCGCCGCCCTCGACCAAGCCGACCCACCCAGCAACTACTACGTCACCAACTACCGCGACTACAAGTTCCTCCAGGTCTTCTATCCGACGCGCGGCACCCTGGCCTGGTACAGCCGCTCCACCGGCGTCCTCACACCACTTCCCGGCGCCGATGATCCGCGCTTCGTCCAGTACGGCGCTGTCTGGAGTCCCGACGGAAGCTACCTCGTCTTTTCCCGTGCCGTGGCGATGGACCCCTATGAAGACGGCGCCCCGGCGGCAACCTTCGCCAACGACCCCAACGAGCGCCGGGTCCAGTACGACCTCTACCGGATTCCGTTCAACGGCGGCAAAGGCGGCCGGGCCGAGCCCATCGCCGGCGCCTCGCGCAACGGCATGAGCAACACCTTCCCCAGGGTCTCACCCGACGGCCGCTGGATCGTCTTCGTCCAGTGCCGTAACGGCCAGTTGATGCGCCCGGACAGCCGGCTCTTCATCGTGCCCGCCGCCGGAGGCCATGCGCGCCCGCTACGCTGCAACACACCGCGGATGAACTCCTGGCACAGCTTCTCGCCCAACGGGCGTTGGCTGGTCTTCTCCTCCAAGAGCCGCACGCCGTACACGCAGATGTTTCTGACGCACATCGACGAGGAGGGCAACGACAGCCCTCCGGTGTTGATACGGAATGCAACCGCCGCCAACCGCGCCGTGAACTTGCCGGACTTTGTGAACGTCACCCCGGAGCAATTCAGCGAAATCGGCGGCCCGGCGATCGAGTATTACCGTCTCTTTAATCGGGCTCTGTACCTGCAGAAGAACCGCCGCATCGCCGAATCCATCGCCGCGTGGGAGAAGGTGCTGGAGTTGGCTCCCGACGACATCCTGGCGAACGACAACCTGGGCCTGATGCTGGCCCTGGCCGGCCGCCGCCGGGAAGGCGGGGAGTACATCCGCCGGGCCACTCTGCTCAAGCTGCGCCGCGCCCTCGCCCTGGCCGAAGAAGAGGAGAACCGGCCCGATCGGATCGAGGAGCTGAAACGAAAGATCGCGCAGTACGAAACGGGTTCGCCGTCTACCCGTTAGTCCGCTGGCGAAAACCCGACCAGTCCTCGGACAGAACGATCGAGTTGGCGGGGTTCCGGGGCAGGAACTTCACCGCCACCGGCCCAAGCAGCAGCACGGGCGCCGCCGGCAGCCGGTCCAGCAGCCCGGAAACGTCCTGTGTGGTGGTGTAGTGGACTCCGCGCACCGAATAGGAATAGAAAAGCACTCCATCCTGCGCATCGGCCACCATGCCCTCGGCCACGCGCCCCAGGCGGGCAACCTCCGCCCGCCGGCGGTGCTCCCGTTCGGCCGGCGACAACCGCCGCCCACGCCAGATCCACACCGCCGCGCCCGACGCCATGGCGACCGCGCCAGCCAGATAAGACAATGTCAGACCGTCGGTCATCGTGCCTCGGCGAACTCCCGTTGTGCCTTCGCCAGAACCGCATCCGTGCTCCGCTCCAGAGGTTCCACGCCGCTGACCACCGCGTCCGCCCAGGCTCGGGTGGGAAGGATGTATCGTTCCGCCATCGGCCGCACCGTGGCGGCGTATTGCGCATGAACCGACTCGGGCGTCCGCCCGCGCTCGCGCACATCCCGCTCCAGCCGGCGGCGGAAGCACACCTCGTCGGCGGCGTCGATGTACACTTTCAGGCGGAACAGGGCGCGCAGTTCAGGCCAGTGCAGCGCCAGCAGGCCTTCCACGATGACGAATTCAGCCGGTTCGATCCGCTCGTGCTCGCCCGACCGCGTGTGCCGCGCGAAGTCGTAGACGGGCCGGTCGATGGCTCTCCCCTCGGCCAGCGCCCGCACCTGCGCGATCAGCAGTCCTTCGTCCAGCGCCGCCGGCTCGTCGAAGTTCATCCGCGCGCGTTCCTCCAGCGGCAGGTGCCCGAGCTCGCGATAGTACGAATCCAAGCCCAGGATTGGAGCCCCGAGCCGCCGCCGCAGCGCCTTCGACAGTTCACTCTTGCCGGAGCAGGACG
>CAYOTD010000205.1:0-8195 GCA_964406685.1 uncultured Solibacteraceae bacterium
CATCGACATGCAGTTCACCAACTACCGCACGTTCTGATGGCCCGCCGGATCGAATCCCACATGATCCCCGGTCCGGCCGGGCGGCTGGAATCGCTGCTGGAGGAGCCCGAAGCGGGGCGGCCTACGGAGGCGGCCCTCATCTGCCACCCTCACCCGCGCCACGGCGGCACCATGCACAACAAGGTCGTCTACCGCCTGGCGCGCGCCCTGCGGAGCGCGGGCGCGGCGGCGCTGCGCTTCAACTACCGGGGCGTGAACTTGAGCGCGGGGACCTACGACCACGGCATCGGCGAACTGGAGGACGCGCGCGCCGCCCTCGCCTGGCTGCGGGCGCGCTATCCCGGCCTGCCCTGCTCGGTGGCGGGCTTCTCCTTCGGATCCCGCATCGCGCTGAAGCTGGGCTGCCAGAGCGGCGCCGCGCGCCTGATCGCCGCCGGTATGCCGGAGGCGTACCAGGCGGAGTTGGCCGGCCTGGATTGGGGCGCGATCCCCAAGTACTTCATCCAGAGCACGAACGACGAATACGGACCGTGCACCGGCCTGAAGGCGTTCTTCGACACACTCCCAGACCCAAAACGCCTGCTGTGGATCGATTCCCGGGATCACTTCTTCGCGGGTGGGCTGGATGCCCTGGAGGCGGCCATCGCCGCGTTGCCCAAGCCTCAGTTGGCCAGCGAGTGACGCATCTCGCGTTCCAGCTTGCGCGTGGCCCGCTCGCTGATCATGTCCGCGACTTTCGTCAGCAGCTCGGGCAGGGCTTCCGGCTCGATGAGTACCCCTTCCGAACCCCTCGCGCGCGACTGAGCGGAACCACGATAGGTGCTGCGCACCAGCGCGGTGGCCGGCCGGTATTCCATCATGCGCGCGTGCGCCAACACCTTAAGGCCGGCTTCGGGCGACTCCATGTTGAGGTCGCTCAGAACCAGCTCGTACTCCTGCTCCTCCAACAAACCTACAGCTTCCGCCGCACTGGCCGCCGCGTCTACGCTGTATCCCCCGGCCGTGAGCACGGTTTGAAGCGTAAGGCGGGATGTTGGATCATCATCGACCAGCAGGACTCTGGCGACTGCAAAGGCGCGTGGTTTCGATACTTCTGGGTTCCTTCGTGTCACTTCCCTCTTCCGGCCCCGGCACGAAGGTTTCCGCCAAGGCTGATTTCAGTGTAACCGAAGTCCGTGAAACCTCAGCCGCCGATTTTTCAGTTTTTGCATTTATTTTCGTAGTAAACTACTTAACTATTAATGTAGTTAGTAAGGTCCAACCTGAGATGAGCCCGTCGGCCGGGCCCGTGATATGCTGGAGGCTGGTGTGCGCCATGACCGAACACGAACTCTTCAATCTCCACTCGTTGGAAGACTTGCGCCAGCGTATTCAAGCGCTTAACCTCACTCTCGAAGCCTCCGACGATGTCGCGCCGCTGCTCGAACCGGCCGTTGTGGGCCGTTTTCGTCTGCCGAACCGGCTCGTAGTACTCCCCATGGAGGGCTGCGATGGTCTGGCCGACGGCACCCCCGATGAGCTGACGTTCCGGCGCTACCGGCGGTTCGCCGGCGGCGGCAGCGGCCTGCTTTGGTTCGAAGCCACGGCCGTGACACCCGAAGGCCGCGCGAACCCCCGCCAGATCTGGATCAACGACAAGAACTGGAGTTCGTTTGCCCGGATGACGGAAGAGGCCCGTGCGGTCGCGCGCAAGAACTTTGGCCCGACTCACACGCCGATGCTGGTCCTGCAACTTACCCACTCGGGCCGGTACAGCAAGCCGGGCCGGGCGCCGGCTCCGATCATCGCCCACCGCTCCAAGTACCTCGATCCCATACACAAACTGGGTCCGGACTATCCCCTCATCACCGACGCCGAACTGGAGCAGTTGGAGGACAAGTACGTCGTGGCGGCCCGCCTGGCTCACCAGGCCGGCTTCGACGCGGTCGACGTCAAGACCTGCCACCGTTATCTGATCTCAGAACTACATGCGTCGTTTACCCGCGAGAATAGCCGCTACGGCGGTAGTTTTGAGAATCGAACCCGATTCATCCGCAACATTGTAGGCAGGATACGCAACTCGGTACCGGGCCTTGTCGTGACAACCCGGATGAACGCCTACGACGCCATGGCCTATCCCTACGGTTGGGGAGTGGACAAGGACGACGCCACCAAGCCGGATTTGACCGAGCCCATCGAACTGGTCCGGTTCTTCCGCGACTCCGGCGCGCCGCTGATCAACATCACGATCGGCAACCCCTATTTCAACCCCTGGGTCAACCGTCCCTTCGATCTGCCCATCGCGGGCGCGCCGTTCCCGACCGAGCATCCCCTCGCCGGCATCGAGCGTTTCGTCTCCATCGTGCGCACGATCCAACAGGAGTTCCCCGAGATGGCGGTGATCGGAGGAGGCTATAGCTGGCTGCGCCAGTTCCTCCCCAACGTCGGCGCGGCGAACGTTCGCAACGGTTGGGTCAGCCTGGTGGGGGCGGGCCGCATGGCGTTCGCCTATCCGGACTTCGCGCGCGATCTGATGAAGCACGGCCGGATGGATCCGCAGAAGGTCTGCGTGGCCTGCTCGGCCTGCACACAGATCATGCGCGACGGCGGGCGCAGCGGCTGCGTCCCGCGCGACGCAGCCGTCTACGAACCGATCTACAAGGCGGGCCGCGCGGAAGCCGTGGATGTCATCACGGAAATGGCCAAGACCTGCCGCCAATGCAACGACCCCACGTGTGTGAGCGGCTGCCCGGCGCACGTCAACATCCCGGAGTTCGTCGGCCACATCGCCGCCGGCCGATTCCATCAGGCGTATGAGACGCTGCGCCTGTCCAACGTGCTGGCGGCGGTGTGCGGCTATGTCTGTCCCTCGGAGACGCTGTGCGAAGCCGGCTGCATCAACCAGCACTACACCGAGACGGTTCCGATCCGCCACTTGCAGCGCTGGGTGAGCCGCAAGGCGGTCGAGGAAGGCTGGTCCGCGGAGGAGCGGCCGGTGGCGCCAAACGGCCGCCGGGTGGCGGTGATCGGCGCCGGTCCCGCAGGCGTTTCGGCGGCCGCGAAACTGGCCTCGCTCGGCTATGACGTGACGGTCTTCGAACAGAGCGGCGCACCCGGCGGCGCGGCCCAGGACACCATACCCGCCGAACGTCTCCCCGATGTGATCCTACGCCGCGAGATTCAGGACGTGCTGGGTTCCAGTGGCCGCGTCGAGCGCCGGTTCGGGGTGCGGATCGGTCCGGACAACAACCTCGACCGGATCCTGGATGAGAGATTTGACGCCTGTCTGCTGGCCCTGGGACTGAGCCGCTCAGTACCTCTGGCGACGAGTGTGAAGCCCACAACGGGGGCGCGTGCAGCGCTCGAATTCCTCGCGCACGTGAAGAAGGGCGAGAAGGTGAAGGGAACGGTGCTGGTGGTGGGGGGCGGCAACACCGCCATCGACGCCGCGCTGTCGGCCCAGCGAGCCGGCGCCGGCGACGTCTCCATCGTCTACCGGCGCTCCTTCGCCGAGTTGCCCGCCTGGCCGGAAGAGCGCGACCAGGCCATTCGCGCCGGCATCCACTTCCTCATCCTCACCCAGCCCATCGACTACGTCGTGGACGGCGCGGGCCATGTCACCGGTTTGAAGGTGCTGCGTACCCGGCTGGGCGATCCCGGCGCCGACGGGCGGCGCAAGCCCGAGCCGGTCCCCGGCACCGAGCACATCCTGCCCTGTGACCTGGTGGTGGAGGCCATCGGGCAGCAGATCGACGACGAACTTCGCGTCTCTCTCCCCGGGGTCCGGATCACCGAGCGGGGACTGGTATGGACGCCAAAGGACTCCTTCGCCACCTCGCGCCACGGCGTGTTCGCCGCCGGCGACCTGGTCAACGGCGGAACCACGGTGGTGCAGGCCGTGGCCGAAGGCGCCCGCGCCGCGGAGGAACTCCACGCGTCCTTGCAGGGTGCGCTGGCGCGTTAAATTGAGGTCCCAGGGCTTGCGCGGCTCGCGGTCCAGCAGCCGGAAAGCCTCTTCGTTGCCGGGGAAGGTTCGCGCGCCACCGTTGCCGGGCGATCATCGTGTCTGCCGCCAGCGGGAGCGATCCCGTCTTGCCGCGCGGCGCCGCGCGGTATACGCTGAGAATCGTTCCCATGAAGACCACGCTCCTGTTTCTCTCTTTCACCCTTGCCGGCGCGGCGCAGACCATCGACCCGGCCAAAGGGCTGACGCTTTCCAACGGCCAGGTGCGATTTGAGTTCGAGCCCGGCGGCATGGGCCTCTCCGCGATGATCGACCTGGCCAGCGGCGTGAACCACGTGCCGGCATCCAAGGACAAGCGCCTGCTGTGGGAAGTGGCCTTCGGCAAGGGCACGCTCATCCGCAGGATCACCAACAACACCAGGCCCTGCACGCACGCCCGGCTGGAGAAACGGCCGGGCGGGGTTCAGCGCGCCATCCTGGAATGGAACGACCAGCGCTGGTGGCTGGAGGACCGCGCCGTCGGCGTTCACGTCTACGTGGATCTGCCCGCGGCAGGCGGCGTGGCCCAGTGGCGCATCTTCGTCGACAACCGCAGCGACTATTGGGGGCTGTGGTCGGTCGCGTTCCCGCTGGTTTCCGGCCTGCCCGCCTCCGGCCAGTACGATCTCGCGCGGCCCGTCTTCGCCAGCGGCGGCCATCTGCTCAAGGCCTGGTCGGGCAAGCTCGAGGCCCGTTATCCATCGGGCGGCTGGCCCATGCAGTTCCTGGCCCTGAGCCGCGGCAGGAATTCGATCTACCTTGCCAGCCAGGACCCGGACGCGCGCGCCAAGGACTTCTATCTGGAGTCCGGCCAGCGGTTGGGCGTCGTGCACTACCCCGAGAACATGGGCGTGGCGGGATCGGACTACCCGGACCACTATCCCGTGGCCCTTGGCGTCTACCAGGGCGGATGGCTGGAAGGGGCATACCTCTATCGCCCCTGGGCGTTGGCGCAGAAATGGGCCGGCGCCGGCCGGCTCTCGCAGCGTCCCGAGGTGCCCGCCATCGCGCGCAACGCCGGTCTGTGGATGCGCGGGGACTGGGTGTGGAGTGAGAAGGAGGGCACGCCCGAGCAGATGAACGCGCCGTTCGTCGATGCCCGCGCGCGCATGGACGTGCCCATGGCGATCCATTGGTACAACTGGCACCACATGCCGTTCGACAACCTCTACCCGCACTTCCTGCCCGCCCGGCCGGGCTTCAAGGAGCGCGTCAAGCTGCTGGTGGACCGCGGCTTCCTGGTGATGCCTTACATCAACGGATCGAGCGCCGACATGAACATCCCCGATTTCGCGCGCTTCGCTCCGCACGCCATCACGGACGAGGCGGGCGGGTTCCGCATGCACTTCTACTCCGACGCCGCCGGGCGGCTCCTGTCGATGTGCCCGTCGAGCGCGTTCTGGCGAAACGCCATCACGAAAGTGGTGGAGGACCTGATCGGCGGGGAGGGTGTCAACGGCGTTTACGTCGACCAGATCTCGGCCATGAGCCACGAGTTATGCTTCAATCCGGATCACGGCCACCCGCGCGGCGGCGGGCGCTACTGGACCGACGGTAATCGCGACCTGCTGCGCCAACTGCGTGCCGTGGCCCACCGCGACGGCCGCAAAGCCGTCATCACCTCCGAGGGCGCCGACGAGGTGTTTTTCGATCTGCTGGACGCCAACCTCACCTGGGCGCTGCCCACCGACTGGGAGATTCCACTCATGCAGGTGGTTTACTCCGGCTACACGCTGTTCTTCGGCAGCCCCTGCGACTACAAGGCCAGCGACCGCTTCTTCCGCTTCGCCCAGGGCCAGGCGCTCATCGACGGCCGCCAGAACGGATGGAACGATTTCGGACTGTTCCAGCCCCAGTACGCGAGGAAGGTTGACTACTTCCGCCAGTGCGGCAAGTACCGCGTCGCCGCGGGCAAGTATCTCACCTACGGGCGCCTGCTCCAGCCGGTCGAATCGGTCCCGCCGGTTCCGTCCTTCGAAGAGGACGGTCTGGGCTGGAACGTCAAGCATCGCGGCAAGGTGCCCTCGGCCGAAGCCCGCCTGTGGCAGGCCGAGGACGGCCGCCTGGCGCTGATCCTGGCCAGCTATGTCGACGAGCCCGTAAAGTTCACTTGGACCCTCGACCCGGCGAAGTCCGGCCTGGCGTCGGGCCGGTACCGGCTGTCCGAAATCAAGCCCGAAGGCCCGTCCCCGCTGGGCGCGGCCACCGGCGCCATCCGCCGAACGGAAGAACTTGGCCCCGCCGCCATCAAGGTTGTGGAGATCGAAGAGGCTCGATAGGGAGCTTCAGCACCGGCGCCGCGTTCAGGGTTCCGAGTGTAGTTGAAAAGGGGTGGCGGCGGGTCTTAGAGAGTGATGACGCAGCGATTACTGGCTGCCAACGCATTCCTGCTCTTGATCGTTCCGTCTGCCTTCGCGCGGTACGCCAACCTGATGGCAACCGCTGACGGTAAGGCATTGTACTTCCAAGCGGATACAGGGCTGCTTGGCGGGGACTCGTATGCGTTTCGAGCGGACGGATTCTTCACGGCCATCGCGAGGGAAATCAGCGACATCAACTCCTCGGGAACCGTCTCTGCCTTCTCCCGCTATTCCGCAAGGCTATGTGGGTTCGGCGGCAGCACTTGTTTCCTCTCGGCACCGTGCTCGGCGGAATATGGGATTTCAGGATCTGGTATTGATATTACCTCGCCTCGCAGTAGCGCGTTCATCCGCCTTGATCGCTCCGGCCAACTCGCGTGGATCGTTCAGACCGCCACGTGCCCGGATTTCTAGTACCCGAATCCCGGCTTGAGGCTAAACGGTCTTTATCAACTCCTTTCCCTCCGCCTCCTTGCTGGAACCGGAGGTGCGACGCTTGCGAACCAGCGTCACGGACGCCGTCTGGTTACGGACAGTGGCCGTGCGCTCGCCTTCGATGGCATCCAGATGACGTGGGTTGACGCCTCCGGGCATCATCCGGTTCGGCATGTCGCAGGTGCGTTCGAAGCAGTGACAGACGCGCGCGGGGACAACATCGTCTGCGCAGAGGCGCCCGTCGGGAGGTTGCATTGGATTGCCGCGGCGGACGAAGACCTGAACCTCGACGGCTCGGCGCCGGCACTGAGCGACGATGGGCGGGTTCTCTTCTACCTATCCCCCGCCGGCGCCTTACACGTCTATGATCGCGGCACACGCCAGTCACGCCGCCTTGGCGCGGCCACGTACCTGGAGTTCACGCTCGGTGGCGACGCCGTTTTCGCCGTCACGACAGAGAATCGTCTGGTCCGTATTGACAGTTCCACGGGCACCATGGCAACAGTGGCGGAAGCGTTCCCGGAGATCCAGTCTGTCGAGGCGCCGCAAGCATGGAGATGTGCCCTCATCTGCTACGGTGTCCGGCACTGGTTCGCTATCGGACCGGGCATGATGCTTCTCTTCCAAGGCCGTTTCCTCGACCAGCCGGACTGGCGCGCGCAGAGTTCGGGACGGGATATCGCCTGGCACTCGATTTCAGGAGATGCCGCATGGATCCTGGTGCCCAGCGATCTTCCACGAACGAGTTCTTCGTCCAATCCGGATACGCTTGAGGTCTTCAGCCCGCGGCACTTTCTGCGCATCAGGCTGTCTGTGTACACCCGGGATCGCGTTCTCGCCTGTTTTGGCACACTCCATGAGGACTTCAGCCGGCCGGTTTCCCCTGCCGACCCCGCCCTACCGGGGGAGGTCGTGCACACGTTCCTGACGGGTCTTCATGGAGTTGAAGCCATTCCGGATGGCGTTCCCAACCCCGTGGATCGCCTGATTGCAGTCGCAGATCCTCCGGCCCTATACGACCCCGGAATTGCAGAGCCTCTCTTTTTCGGGCTGGCACCGGGGCTGGTCGCCATACAACAACTCGACATGCGGGTGCTACGGCCGACTTCTTCGCCGATCTTGTTCTTCGGGGAGACCACCCATAAGTGCACGCTACCAGCCGTTGCCACAGGGGAACAAGCCTGGAACACCGCTTCGCACTAAGGCAAACCGGACGGGTCCCTTCCAAGGAGCCGGTTTCCCCAAAGCCCGCTTTCATGACCGGAATCGGCGCGTCTTCCGAACCGAGTCACATGCGGCCCCACATCCATGCCATGTCGTCTTCGCTGCGCCTGGGCGCGGGGACTGCACCGCGAACGGCTGATTTGTCAAGGCCGGTTGAAAATTCCCCATTTCGCCGGTCGAAAATTCCCCACCCC
>CAYOTD010000206.1:0-8174 GCA_964406685.1 uncultured Solibacteraceae bacterium
GAAAGTCAGTAAATTCCCATGCCGGGTGTCTCAAAGTGCTTGACACGCGCCGGGACGAATGTGAAGCGCGCGAAGTGTTGGGTGTGCCCTTACTGCCTTGCGATTCTCGCGATAGAGGGTGAGAAGGAGGAAGCCTGCCGCGTCTATCCCAAACATCTCAGACGTTTTCATTCAGGACTGAACGGACAGGGCATGGTTTTGCCGGTCCGAAGTTGGAAGCCACTCGGGGCTGGCGCGTCGAAAGCAGCGAAGGGGACAGAGTCTTCGCCGACGGGAGCCACCAGCGGAAGTCATCGAGAGGATGTCAATGCAGAGTCCGTTCGGACGATGGTCGCCTGCCCCAAGTGCTCGGCCGCAGTTCGCTCCGACCGACTTGCAAAGCACCTCGCCAGCCTCTGCCCACGGTCCGGGGGGAGTGGCAGGCCGTCACGCTCTCGTCGAGCGGATTCGAAGAGGAAGCGCCGCGCGACCGTCACGGCCGGCTCCAAACCGTCACGCCGGAGATCTCCCGTCGACACGCGGGAGTCCAGACGGCCGGGTTGCAGTTGGCTGTTTCGAGAGAACCGCACCATCCATGAACTGCCGCCGATTGTGCGTCCAGCCAGTAACCTGGAACCAGGGGAATGGGATCTGATGATTCCCAACACACGGCTCTGGCGTACGGGCCGGCGATGAAGGCTTGAGAGTCGTCGTCCTGATGTAAGCTGATACCAAGTCGAAACGCGAGAAGGGGAATCCGGTGGCGGAGACCCGCGGACAGTCCCCTCCGGTCTGATACCGGCATGGTTCTGTCATTTTCGCGACGGGAGACCACAGAAGAGCTGTTCTGGGACCAGGCTCTGCGAGCATTGCGCACGCGAATCTTGAGACCGTAGAGTAGGTTGCTTCGGGTCTTGGAGCAATCAGAGAGTACTTTGCCGCGCTCAGGAAGTGGTGATCAGAGGAGCGCGGAGAACTCGGCGACGCTCAGGCCGGCCTGGCGAATGATGGCGCGCAATGTGCCACGGTCCAGCTCGCAGTGATCCGGCACGACGACTTGCGCGAAGGGCTCGTCACGCCTCATGATCATGTGGCTTCCTTCCTGCCTCCGGCGGCGCTACCCGGCCTTTTCGAGCGCTGCCGCGCAATCCCTGCCGGAGATCCGTGGAAGATGGCTCACACCGCCACCAGCATGGCGTCGAAGCGCTCCTCCGGAACAGGGAGCCCATCCTCTTCGAGCGCGGCGACGTAGGCGTGGATCGCCTCGCGGATGTTGGCGATGGCCTCTTCGCGCGTGTGGCCCTGGCTTATGCAGCCGGGAAGGCTCGGGCATTCGGCTACGTAGTAGCCGTCCTCGCCGGGGTAGATGATCGCTTGCCGCATCGGGCCTCCAGTGCTGTCCTCATTATCGCTCAGACCGGCGACGCCGCCGGCCGCGGATACTATACTGGTGAGCGGGATGTCCGACGTTCCCTTCGTTCACCTGCATTGCCACACCGACTATTCCCTGCTGGATGGGGCCTGCGAGATCGGGCAGTTGATGGATCTGACCGCCGAACTGGGGATGCCCGCGGTGGCCATGACCGACCATGGGAACCTGTTCGGCGCGGTGGAGTTCTATAACGCCGCCAAGAAGAAGGGCATCCTGCCGGTGATCGGCTGCGAAGTGTACGTCGCGCAGCAGGATCACCGCTCGCGATCGGATCAGCGCTATCACCACCTGGTGCTGCTGTGCGAAAACCAGGAGGGCTACCGCAACCTGATCAAGCTGGCTTCCACCGCGTATCTCGACGGGTTCTACTACAAGCCGCGCATCGATAAGGACCTGCTGGCGGCGCACGCCAAGGGGCTGATCGCGCTGTCGGGGTGCCTGAAGGGCGAGATCAACGAAGCACTCAAGGTCGAACGGTACGACGAGGCGCGGCGGGTGGCCTACCAGTTCCAGGACCTGTTCGGGCCGGGCAACTTTTTCCTCGAAGTGCAGGACCACGGCCTGGACGAGGACCGCATCGTGCTGCCGCTGGCCAACCGGCTGTCAATCGAAACCGGCATTCCGCTGGTGGCCACCAACGATTCCCACTACCTGCGGCGCGACGATTCGCACGCGCACGAGGTCCTGCTGTGCATCTCCACCGGCAAGACGATGAGCGACCCGAGCCGGCTGCGCTACAAGGACGGCGAGTTCTACCTGAAGTCGCGGGCCGACATGATGCGCGCGTTCGGCGAGATGGAGCACGCCCTCGACCGGACGTGGGAGATCGCGCAACGCTCGAACGTCAGCCTGGAGAAGGTGAAGGAGCCCTTCCCGCGCTTCGACGTGCCGGCGGAACACACCGCCGACAGTTACTTCGAATACGTCGCGCGGATGGGATTCGAAAGACGCCGCGGGCGGCTGGAGGCGATGCGCGCCGCCGGGCGGCTGAAACACGAGCTGGGCGAGTACGCCGAGAGGCTGGAGCGCGAGATCCGCATGATCCAGCAGATGAAGTTCTCCGGCTACTTCCTGATCGTGTGGGACTTCATCCGCTTCGCCAAGTCGCGCGGCATCCCCGTCGGGCCGGGGCGCGGGTCGGCCGCCGGCAGCCTGGTCAGCTACGCGATGGAGATCACCGACATCGACCCGCTCCAGTACGGACTGCTGTTCGAGCGGTTCCTGAACCCCGAGCGCGTTTCGATGCCGGATATCGACATCGACTTCTGCACGCACCGGCGCGGCGAAGTGATCCAGTACGTCACCGAAAAGTACGGGCGCGAGCAGGTGGCGCAGATCATCACCTTCGGCACCCTCGGGGCCAAGGCGGCGATCAAGGACGTCGGGCGCGTGCTGGATATGAGCTTCGGCGAGGTGGACAAGCTCACCAAGCTGGTCCCGGCGGAGCTGAACATCAAGCTGGCCAAGGCGATCGACAAAGAGCCGGCGCTGCGCGAATCCGCCGAGCGCGACCCGCGCATCAAGGATCTGCTGGAGACCGCGCTGCGGCTGGAGGGTTTGGCGCGCAACGCTTCCATGCACGCGGCCGGAGTGGTCATCTCGCCCGTTCCGCTGCGCGAACTGGTGCCCCTGTACCGCACCAACCGGGATGAAGTCGTCACCCAGTACGACATGAAGGGTCTGGAGAAGCTCTCGCTTCTCAAGATGGATTTCCTCGGGCTGGTGACGCTGACCGTGGTGCACGAGTCCCTGGCGCTGATCGAGCGCCACCGGGGAGTGAAACTGGCGATCGAAGAGCTGCCGCTGGACGATCCCGAGACCTACCGGATCTTCACCAACGGCTACACCAGCGGCGTGTTCCAGTTTGAATCGCCGGGGATGCGCGATATCCTGCGGCGCTACCAGCCGGAGCGCCTGGAGGATCTGTGCGCGCTGAACGCGCTCTACCGTCCCGGCCCCATCCAGGGGGGCATGATCGACGACTTCATCGAGCGCAAGCACGGCCGCAGGCCGGTGACCTACGACCTGCCCGAGCTCAAGGAGATCCTGGAAGAGACCTACGGCGTGATCGTCTACCAGGAGCAGGTGATGCAGATCGCCAACCGGCTGGCCGGTTATTCGTTGGGCGATGCCGACCTGCTGCGCCGCGCCATGGGCAAGAAAGACCCGGCCGAGATGGACCGGCAGCGCGCCCGCTTCGTCGAGGGCGCGCGCGAGCGCAACTTTCCGCTCAAGAAGGTCGAGAAGATCTTCGACCTGATGAAGGAGTTCGCCGGCTACGGCTTCAACAAGTCGCACTCGGCGGCTTACGCCTACCTGGCCTACGTGACGGCGTACCTGAAGGCCCACTACCCGGTGGAGTTCATGGCCGCGCTGCTGACCTCGGAAACCGGCAACACGGCCAAGGTGGTGAAGTACATCGGCGAGTGCCGCGAGAGGGGCGTGAAGGTGCTGCCGCCCGACGTCAACTCCAGCGACTGGAGTTTCACCCCCGCCGGCGAGGCGATCCGCTTCGGCCTGGGCGCCATCAAGAACGTGGGACAGAGCGCCGTCGAGTCGATCATGGCGGCGCGGCGCGAGGTGGGCCGCTTCCGTTCGCTGCACCAGTTCACTGAGAAGGTGGACCTGGCGGCGGTGAACCGGCGCATGATCGAAAGCCTGATCAAAGCCGGCGCGATGGATACGCTTTCCGGAACGAGGTCGCAGTTGCTGGCCGCCATCGACGGCGCGCTCGAACACGGCCAGCGCACCTGGAAGGACCGGCTCAGCGGCCAGACCGGGCTGTTCGCCGGCATGGCGGAAGAGAGCGAGTCGTCCGACCCGCCGCTGCCCAACGTCCCCGAAGGGACGGAGAAGGACAAGCTGGCCGGCGAGAAAGAGATGCTGGGTTTCTACGTCACCGGGCACCCGCTGGACGAACACCTGGACAAGGTGAAGGAACTGGCCTCGCACGATAGCTCGCAACTGGAAGGGCTGTCCAAGGGCGGCGAAGTGGCGATGTGCGGTATCCTGACCGGCATCCAGCGCAGGCGCAACAAAGAGGGGAAACCGTGGGCGGCGATGCAACTGGAGGACCTCTCCGGAACCGCCGACCTGATGGTGTTCACCACGCAGTACGAGCGCCTGCTCGACCAGCTCATCGAGGACCGCGCCGTGCTGGTGCGGGGACAGGCCCTGCCGGAAGAGGGGGGACCGGCGAAGATCTCGGTGCAGGAGATCGTGCCCCTCGATGTCGCCCACGTCCCCTTGCCATCGCTGATCTCGATCCGGGTCGGCGTGGACCGGGCCGGACGGGCCGACGAGCTGCGGCGGCTGTTCGAACGCAAGCCGGGCGACACCGACGTCCGGCTGCGGCTGGAGCGGCCGCGGGACTTTCTGGTGGTGCTGGATACGGGGATCAGGGTCAGGCCGGACCGGGAATTCCGTGCCGAGATCGATCGCATCTGCGGCCCGGAGGCGGTGGAGGTGCTGGCGGGGTGAGGGTGCCCCCCCCCCGCCGGCGAGCTACAACTCGCCGCTGCAAGCTGAAGCTTGCGCCACGCGGTATCCTGGTAGATTCATGGACAGCCCGGAGACACAGCACAAACTCGAGGAACTGGAGCGCCGGCTGGCCGAGTTGCGGGCGACCGCGCCTGGCGTGGAACCGCAGGCCGCCCAGCTCGAGCAGGAGCTGAACACCATCCGCCAGCAGCAGGAGAAGCATCCCTCCTGGCAGCGCGTTCAGCTTGCGCGCCATCCCAAGCGCCCGCACTCGCTGGACTACATCGAGAGGCTGTTCACCGATTTTCACGAGATTCACGGCGACCGCGGCTTTGCCGACGACCCCGCCATCGTGTGCGGTTGGGGGTTCTTCGACAACCGCCCGGTGATGGTGGTGGGGCAACAGAAGGGCCGGGACACCAAGCAGAAGCTGTTTCGCAACTTCGGCATGCCAAAGCCGGAAGGCTACCGCAAGGCTCTGCGGGTGATGCGCCTGGCGGCCAAGTTCGGCCGTCCCGTGGTGACGCTGTTGGATACCCCCGGCGCCTACCCCGGCATGGACGCGGAGGAGCGCGGCCAGGCGGAGGCAATCGCCTTGAATATCAGGGAGATGGCCCGCCTCGCCACACCCGTTGTCGTGGTCGTGATCGGCGAGGGCGGCTCGGGCGGAGCGCTGGCGTTGGGCGTCGGCAACCACGTCCTGATGTGCGAGAACGCCATCTACAGCGTTATCTCGCCGGAGAGTTGCGCGGCCATCATCTGGAGAGACTCGGGCAAGGCCGAGCCGGCGGCCGCGGCTCTGAAGCTGACGGCCCAGGATCTGCATCGCCTGGGCCTGATCGATCGGGTCGTTGCCGAGCCTCCGGGCGGGGCCCAGGAAGATTGGGATGCCGCGGCCGAATTGCTGCGCGCCGAACTGCGGCGGTCCCTGGAGGAACTGGCGCGGTTGGGGGAAAGGCAGATTGTCGACCAGCGCTACGCGAAGTTTCGCGCCATGGGCGGTTTCTTCGCCGAGGCGGTCTGAACCGTCAAGGCGGCAAATGTCCGGCCGGGTGTTTCCTTTTGGTTGATTCAAGCGTCTTTACAGCTTCCGGCAAAGCCGAATCCGAGAACTTTTGCCCCTCGATCAGCGTCTGAAACCAGAGGGAGAGTGCACGCGTGAAGCGCAAGTGGAAGATTGTTCTGTTAGTGGCCCTCGTTATTGTGGTCGCGGGCGGCATTTTCGCCAGTGTGAAGATCAGCCAGCGGGGGGTAGTGACGGTCCAGACGGGTAAGGTGCTACGCCAGGACCTGGTTTCCCAGGTGACCGCCTCGGGTGAAGTTAAGCCAAGGAACTACATCAACATAGGAAACGCCGGGACCATCGCCCGGATCACCGAAATTCTGGTGGCCGAGGGCGACCGCGTGAGGAAGGGGCAGTTGCTGGCGCGGTTGGAATCGGTGCAGCAGGAAGCCGAGGTTTCGGCTCAGCGCGCCTCGCTCAGCGCGGCCGAGGCCGAGTCCGCCTCCGCCGAGGCGGCATTGAGGGCCGCCGATGAGAACCTGCGCACCGCTCAGGCCTCCCTCGACCGATCGAAGGCCGAACTGGTGCGCGCCCAAGCCAATTTCGAGCGGGCGCAAAAGCTCTATGACGAGAAGTTGATTTCGCGGCAGGATTTCGACCAGCGCCGGTCGGAAATCGACGCCGCTGCGGCGGGCGTTCGCGAGGCGGAAGCGCGGGTGCTTCAGATCCGCGCCCAACGGGCCCAGTCTTCCAGCCAATTGGCCAGCGCGCAGAAGCGCATCGCGGTATCCCAGGCCACCTTGCAGCGGGTGTCCGACATGTTGCAGCGGACCAAGGCGGTGGCGCCTATCGATGGCATGGTGACCAACCTGCCCGTGCGGGTGGGTGAAACCGTGGTGCCGGGCATACAGAACTCGCCCGCCAGCCTGATCATGACCATCGCCGACATGTCGCTGATCACAGCCGAGGTCAAGGTGGATGAGACCGATATCATCAACGTGAAGCTGGACCAGGTGGCCGATATCACCATCGACGCCATCCCCAACAAGACCTTCAAGGGCCACGTGATCGAGATCGGCAACACGGCCATCCTGCGATCCACCGGCGTGGCGGCCTCGCAAAGCGCGATCTCCAGCCAGGAGGCCAAGGACTTCAAGGTGGTGATCGCCCTGGACAGCCCGCCCGCCGAGGTACGCCCCGGGCTATCGTGCACGGCCAAGATCACCACGGCCACCCGGCAGAAGGCGCTGAGCATCCCGATTCAGGCCTTGACCGTCCGCCAGCGCGGCGACCTGGAATCGCAGACCAAGGGCGCAAGTAAGACCGGCGTCCAGGCGGCGGCCAAGCCGGACCCGGCGGCCGAAAAAGCGAAGAAGGAAGAGATTCAGGGAGTGTTCGTGATCCAGGGAGAGAAGGCGGTGTTCAAGAAGGTCGATACCGGGATCACGGGCTCGACCGACATCGAGGTCACCAACGGGCTGAAGGAGAACGACGAGATCATCACGGGCAGCTACAAGGTGATCCGGACTTTGCGCAACGAGGCGCGGATCAAGGTGGACAACAAGGCTCCCGTGAAGTCGGAGAGCTGACGGCGGAGCCGGCGCTTTCCCGGGCGCCCGCCAGGTGAGAGAATCGAAAGAGCGAGAGACCAAGCATGGCCAAAGCAGTCGACGAAGCGATTGAACGCGGAGAGCAACTTAAGCGGGACGGCATCGTTATCCGGACCTACGACCTGTGGAAGACGTATGTCATGGGCGACACCGAGATCCATGCCGTTTCAGGCGTGGACATCGAAATCCGGCGGGGCGAGTACGTCGCCATCATGGGCCCGTCGGGCTCCGGCAAATCGACGCTGATGAACCTGATCGGGTGCCTGGACACGCCGACCAAGGGGCTGTACTACATCAACGGCCGGCTGGTCAGCTCGATGAACGACGACGAGCTGGCGCGCATCCGCAACAAGGAGATCGGCTTCGTCTTCCAGACCTTCAACCTGCTGCCGCGCGCCACGGCGCTGCACAACGTGGAGCTGCCGCTGATCTACTCCGGCATCCCGTCTGAGACCCGCCAGAAGCTGGCCATGGAGTCGATGCGCCATGTCGACCTGGGACAGCGCATGTACCACAAGCCGAACGAGCTGTCGGGCGGCCAGCGCCAGCGCGTGGCCATCGCCCGGGCGCTGGTGAACAACCCCTCGATCCTGCTGGCCGACGAGCCGACCGGGAACCTCGACTCCGCCACCGGCAACGAGATCATGGGGCTGTTCGAGCGACTGCACCA
>CAYOTD010000207.1:0-6585 GCA_964406685.1 uncultured Solibacteraceae bacterium
GCGCGGGCCGTGCTGGAGAGACTGCGGCAAGGGGAGCGCGTGTTCCGCGACTTCGTGGCGAACACGCGCGGGGTGCCGCTGCCGGTGCGCGTCTACGTGTTCGGGAGCGAGGCCGAGTACCGGCCGTACCGGCCCACGGCGGTGGCGACCGCGTTCTACCAGAGCGGCCCGCTGCGCGACATCGTCGCTCTGCACTACCGGGACGAGGGCAGCCTGCGGAGCGTGATGCACGAGTTTGTTCACCTGGTGCTGTGGCATTCCGCGCCGCGGCTGCCGCAATGGCTGGAAGAGGGCACGGCGGAGTTCTACTCGACCCTCCGCGTCGAGCGAGACCGTGTGCGGCTGGGCGGCGTCATCCCTTCGCACCTGGTGAGGTTGAGCGAAGCCGCATGGCTGGACGCCGCCGCGCTGGACGGAGCCACGTTCGAGAGCCCCGAGTACCAGTCGCACAGCCGCGCGGGCCTGTTCTATGCCCAGAGTTGGGCGCTGACCCACATGCTGAACTGCGCCCCCGCCTACCGCGAAAAGATGGGGCGGTTCGTCGAGCTTCTCACCGAGGGGCGGGCGTCGCGGACGGCGTTCGCCGAGGCGTTCGGCAAGCCGATGGAGGAGGCGCTCGGGGACCTGCGCTCGTATGTGCACGAGCGACGGTTTGCGGTGGTGGAGCGCGATGCCGGCCCGCCGTCGGAGGAAGCGTCCGCGCCGGCCACACGCGTCTCCTCCGAAGACGCCGATCATGCCCTGGCCGAACTGGCCCAGCAGACGGGCCGCCGGGAGGAAGCCGAGAAATCCTACCGCAAGCTGGCGCGCAAGCCGGAGCGCACGGCCGGGGTCGAAGGAAGGTTGGGACTGCTGGCGCTGCGGTTGGGCCGCGACGAGGAGGCCCTGGCGCACCTGCGCCGCGCCATCGAACTGGGCAGCCGCGACGCGGCGGCGCATTTCGAGTACGCCATGCTGCGGCGCGAGAAGAAGGCTCCGCGCGCGGAGGTGGCCGGCGGGGTGCGCCGCGCCATCGAACTGAATCCCGACTACGCCGAGGCGCACTTCCTGCTGGGACTGATGGCCTCCGAGGAGCATCGCCCGGCAGAGGCCATGGAGCACTACCGGCGGGCCGCGCGGATTCTGCCGCGCCAGTCGCAGTTCTGGCACGCTCTCGCCGTGACCGCGCACGAAGTGGGCGATGAGGCCGACGCGCGGCGCGCGGCGCGCCGGGCCCGCGACATGGCGGCCAACGCGCGCGAACGGGAGATGGCCGAGGCCGCTCTGCGGCTGGTGACGGCTCCCGCCGCGCCGCCGCGCGCGGAGCGGCCGGAGGTGGTCGCGCCGCCCACGTGGGAAAACCCCAAGGGCGACCGCAAGCTGGAAGGCACGCTGAAGCGCATCGATTGCCTGGGGCAGGCGGCGCGCTTCATCGTGACCGCGGGGGGACGCGATGTCGCGCTGTGGGTCGGCCGCCCGGGCGAGGTTCTGCTGCGCAACAGCACCTCGGTGACCTTCGAGTTCCGCTGCGGGGCACAGCAGGCGCGCGCGGTCGCCGTCGAGTATCTCGCCCGGCCCGACGCGCGCCAGGGGACCGAAGGCGAGATCACATCGATTGAGTTCCGCTGACCGCGTGGATGTGAGGATCGCCTTCGGCCAGGTTGAGGTCGTCCGGCCAGGCGAGCTCGACGCCTTGGGCGATGAGGAGGCGCTGGAAGTCGTCGATGTGCGCGGGCGCCTGTTGCGGCTCGATGCGGCGCTGGCGCGCGAAGGCCACTAGCAGCCCCGCCGCTTCGCCGATGTTCCACTCCACCGGATGGAGGCGGAAGCAGCCGTTGGTGATGTGCGTCGTGCCGATGTTCTTTGCGGCCGGCAGAAGGTTGCGCAGGCGGACCGGCAGCAGCGCGCCGAGGGGTATCTGGAACGGAAGAGCGGGCACGTCGATGTAGTTGTCGCCGCCGCTGGAGGGGTGCAGATCGATGCGATAGGAGCCAACACCCACCGAGTCGCGCTGGGGCGCGGCGAGAGTGCGGCCGGGGAGACACGCCGCCGAAACGTCCTGCTCGGTAACCGTCCTGATCGCGCGGATGCGGCGCGATTCGCGGATGTAGGCGTGCTGCGCCAGGCCGTCCGGGGTGCCCAGCACGTCGCCGCGCAGCCGCAGGCCGGGCCAACCCTGGCCGCCGTCCGGGCGCGGCGCCTCGGTCTGCATCCAGTAGAACGCGCACAAGCTCAACTGGCGCGCCCCCTCCGGGGACTGGTCCGGTTCGAGGTAGTCGATTTGCGGCCAGTTGACCAGGCACACGTCGCTGTCCAGAAAGCCGGGCGCGAAGTTTGACCGGTCGAGCAGGCGGCGGTAGGACCACAAACCGGAAAACGCCCGGGCCTGCTCGCGGTGCGGCTCGAAGCGGTATTCACCCGGCTGCATCGTGCGCGGATTGGGCACGCGCCAGCTCAGCAGCCGTCCGGGCCAGGGCGGCGTGAGTTGAGGCACGTAATCGCGCCAGTAGTCGTAGCGGGCCGGGCGGGGAATCGTGTGATCCTCGCCCTCGCGGTGATCGACGGCGAAACACCAGGAGAGGGCCTGGACGTTGGATGGCCGCGCCTGCGCGGGCGCGTCCGGCTCGCCGGTTTCGGCGGCGGATTCGGCGCCGGTCGCGAACTCGGCCCCGGCCAGCGGCAACAGGTCGCCCAGTTCGGTGGCGTCGAGAAACCAGGGAGCTTCGAACGTGGTCCGCGCGCCGGTGTCGAGGTCTTCGAAGGTGACCGCGCGCAGGCGGTCGTGGTCCGTGTCGGCGGCAATGGGCCGGTGGCGGCGCAGGATGCGCAGCCGGCCCGCGGTTTCATAGGGCGCCAGCATGGCGCACAACACGGCGTGCGCGACGGCGGGTTCGTGGCACAGCGGCGACACCCAGCCGTTGCCGGGGTTCAGGCGCGGCTCGCGCCGCGCGGCTTCGCTGAGCGGATACCACGCGCGATAGAAGGCGCGCACGCCGTCGCGGAAGGCGCGGTAGGAGGCGGTGCAGCCGAACCGCTCGATCCAGCCGTGCTCGTCGGGCGGGACGCCCTGGGAAGTGAGCTGGCCGCCGATCCAGCGGCATTCCTCGGTCATCACTACGCGAAGCCCCACGCGGCAGGCGGCCAGAGCGGCGGCGCAGCCGCCCGTGCCGCCCCCGGCGATCACCAGATCAAGGAGGTCAGGCATGGTAGATCAACCCGCGCGTCTTTTCAGGTGGAGGCGGCGGAGAGAGCAGGCTTAATGCCGACCCCAACACGAAAGCCATGCCACCCGAAATCAGGCCGTACCACATCCAGGAAACGCGCGTGGCGGCCGACACCACCGAGACGCCGGCGAAGGCGGCCGCCGCGCCCAGGAACGCGCCCCAGCCGGTGGCCCGGCGGTTCAGAATCCCGAGCAGGAAGACGCCGACCAGAGTGCCGCCGAAGAAACTGGAGATGGCCGATGTGGCGGCCAGAATCGTGCCGAACCGGTGAGCGTTCAACGCCACCACGGTACACAGCACGCCGAACGCGGCCGTGACCCAGCGAGCCGAGCCGAGCGACGCCGCGCGGCCGCGCAAGCGCTGATAGAGATCGGACAGCGTGACCGTGGTGAGGGAATTCAGCACGCCGCTGATGGTGGACATCGACGCCGCGAAGACGCCCGCGACCACCAGCCCCGACACCCCGGAGGGCAGTTCCTCCACGATGAACCGGGGAAACACGCGGTCGGGGTTCATCCCCAGGCCGCCCCTGGCCGGGTGCTGGGCGTAGAAGACGTAGAGTGCCGCGCCCACGAAGAACAGCAGGAAGCCCATGGCGGCGGCGCACAGCATGGCGCCCACCAGGGCCATGCGGCTCTTGCGGATGGACGACGTTGTCAGAAAGCGCTGCAATTCGGCCTGGTCGACGCCGTACTGGCCCAGGGTCAGGACCAGCCCGCCGAACAGGCCGCCCCAGACGGTGACTTCGCGCTCGAGGCTGGTGGAGAAATCGAAGAAGCGCAGCTTGCCGTGGGCCGACGCCTGGGCGAGGAAGCCGGCCGCCCCGCCGTCGATGCGGCCGACCACAATGGCGAAGGCCACAATCAGCGCGCCGGACAGGACGATGAGCTGCATGGCGTCGGTCCAGATGACGGCCTTCATGCCGCCCAGCATGGTGTAGGCCGTGGTCAGCAGGCCCGTGGCGATGACGATCCCGGTGAGCGGCCAGCCGGTCATCTCGGCCAGCACCAGAGACGGAGCGTAGATCACCAGTCCCAGGTAGAGCGCCTTCAGCAGCAGGAACAGGATGCTGGCCATCAGCCGGGTCTTGAGGTCGAAGCGGCGCTCCAGGTACTCGTAGGCGGTGTAAACGTCCAGCTTGTAGAAGAACGGGATCAACAGGACGCAGATGATGGCGGCGGCAAACGGCGCCGCCAGGCGGTATTGCAGAAACGTGAGATCGGATTTGAAGGCCTGTCCAGGGCCGCCCAGAAACGAAGCGCCGCTGACCATGGTGGCGATGCCGGAAAACGCCGCGGCCCACCAGGGGATATTGCGGTCTCCCAGGAAGAACTCGCGCAGCGTGGTCTGGCCTTTGGCGAACCAGCCGCCCAGCAGGATGGTGGCGCCGACATAGGCCAGGATGACGGTGTAATCGAGCCAGGTCATGCGGCGAGCACCCCTACCTCTATGAGCACCTGCCGGATCTCGCGGACGTGCTCCGGGTCCATGGGCAGGTCGTAGGGAGGAAGCGCCAGGTGAGTGCGGATGCCGAGGTGCGCGAAGGCCGTTTCGACACCGCGCCATCCGCCGTCGACCTCGAAGATGCGGAAGGCGCGGTTGATCTTGCCCTGCCATTCCGCGGCCGCGGCGCGGTCGCCGGCGCGCGCGGCGCGGTAGAGGGCAACGGCCAGTTGCGGGACCACGTTGTGGAGACCTTCGGTGATGCCGTCGAAGCCCATGGCGAGGGCGGCGTCGGTCATGCGCCCGGCGCCGCAAATGAGCGCGAATCGCGAGCGGTCGATGCCGGCATCCAGCAGGCCGCGCCACTGCGTGACTTCGGTGGAGGATTCCTTGATGCCGGCGATATTCGGATGCTCGGCGAGTTCGGCCACGGTGGCGGGCGCGAGGCGGTTGGCGCCGCGGTGCGGATTGTTGTACAGGACCACCGGGCGCGCGGCTTCGTCGGCGATCTCCCGATAGAAACGCGCGAGCTCGCGCTGGCCGGCGGCGTAGAAGAAGGGCGGCAAGGCGACGAAATAGTCCACCGGAAGATGCCGCATGGCTTGCAGCCGCTGCTTCACGCGCAGCGTGCCGGTGTCGGAGACCCCGGCCAGCAGCGGCAGGCGGCCGGCCAGGACTTCGGCCGTGGCCTCCACCGCGCGCACCTGGATCGCATCCGGCAGCAGGGCAAATGCACCCATCGAACCGTTGGCGAAGATGGCGTCGACGCCCGCCTCGACCAGCCAGGCGACCAGGCGGCGGTGCGCCCCGGCGTCGAACTCGTGCTCGTCCGTCAGCGGCGTCACCAGCGGAACGATGACTCCTTCGAGCTTCACCGGGTCACGCTCCCGGGGCGGCGTTTGCGTCCGGCTTCATCGGCCTCGCGGAACTGCTTCACCGCTTCCCGGCTCCGTTCCCAGTTCGCCGTGATGTGAGCGCGGATGGCTTCCATGGCCTGCTTGGGGCTTCCGTGACAGATGATCTCGGTCAGCGGAACGTGCGTGGCCGGGCGGGGCAGCAGCTCCGGCGCGCAGCGTTCGCGCATGATCCGGCCGGTGACAAACAGAGGCGCGGCCAGCAGCGTCAGGTGCCGCTCCAGCACGCCGCTGCCGGAAAGCGACCAGAGCTTGCGGTGGAACTCGAGGTCCAGGTGCGCGAACTCCTGCATCGAGGTGCGGGCGTTGTCGACCTCGGCCGCCTCGCGCTTCAGTTGCTCTCTGTCCGCCTCGGTCAGCCGGAGCATGGCCAGGCGGATGGCCTCCGGCTCGAGGATCAGCCGCAGGTGCACGATCTCGTCGACCTCCTCGGGCGTCAGAGCCACCACCTGCGCGCCCTTGAATGCGTTGAGCTGGATGAAGCCCTCGTGCGCCAGTTGCTGGAGCGCCTCGCGGATGATGGCGCGGCTCACCTGGAACTCCTGCGCCAGCGGGATCTCGGTCAGCCGCCGGCCGGTCTTCAGGCGTCCGGAGAGGATCGCGCGCCGCACCGCGTCGCAGACCTTCTCCCGGGTCGACTCTTTCTGTACCGGTTTGAAGATTTCGGAGATCGTGCTTTCCATCGCAAAGGCCGCTTTCATTGGACGCGCAGGCTATACAGCCTGGCGTTGGTCAAATGCACGCGCAGGCGCGTGCCGGGTCTGAGAGGCAGGGCCGCGTTCCGCTTCCATCGCACGGGCTGCCGGACGCCGTCGCCCCGGAGCGGCAGGCAGTCGGCCCGGCCGTATCCCGGAACCGGGTGGCCCTCGGCGTCGAGAACCTCGACCGCGGCCGAGCCGGACAAGGCCTCTGCGTTGATGAACAGCTTGCCGCCGGCCGAGGGCAGCGGATGGGTCTCGACCAGCCCGGATTGCGCGAGCATGGCGATGGCCGTCCCGGTGAATGCCTTGGTATTGGAGGCGATC
>CAYOTD010000207.1:6595-8158 GCA_964406685.1 uncultured Solibacteraceae bacterium
CCCGCCTCCTGGGCCGGCGTCGAGCGAAACAAACCCGTCCAGCCGCCACGACGCGCGTCCGATCGCCATGCGCTTTTGGGGCAACGCGCCGCCATGCGTGGTAGTCATGGCGGTGTAGTAGACCCACATTTCGTCATTGTAGACGACGACCGGATTCGAGACCCCGAGCGCGCCGCCGGCGTCAAACGAGCCCGGCGGGCCGGGCGCGATCAACGGCGTGCGGTCCTCGGCGCGGTTCCAGTGAAGCCCGTCGCGGCTGTGCGCCAGTTGGATCTCGAGGGGGCCGTCGGTCGGGCTGGGCTTCTCCCCGCCCTCCGGCTTGACGTCGCGGTTGATGGCCGTGACGCGCAACACCGCCAGCAGGCCGAGGAACTGCCCGCCGTAAGGGAAGCCGGACATGTCGTAGAACTCGGTGCGCTGCACCGGTCCCTTGGCCCAGCGGTCGTCGATCTCGTCCGGCGCCAGGACCAGTTCCGGCTCGGACCACTGCTGGAAATCGGGGCTGGTGGCCAGCCAGACGACGCGCCGGGGGAAGCCGCGCACCGTGGCGGGACGCTTGTGGAAGGCCAGGTAGCGCCCGCTGGCCGGGTCGCGGGTGGCGGTAATGGTGTCGGAGTTCTCCAGAATCGGGTTGCGCGGGTAGTCCTTCCAATGGATGCCGTCGGCGGAGTGGGCCGCCCAGTATTTCCGGGTGGGCCCGCCCACGCCCGCCATCTTGTAGCGGTACGCCGGATCGCGTTCGGCGGTATCCACGATGACGCTGGGACTGTGGAGATCAAAGACGATGTTGTTGCGGCGCGATCCGTCGAACTCGTGCATCCCCAGGTCGGGCCGCTCCCAGTGAACGCCGTCTTTCGAGGTGGCGAAGTTGACGAAATCGCCGCGATCGATCCGCAGGCCGGGCGCGCGCCCGCGCTGGTTGGGTCCGAGGCGGCTCATGTACCACATGCGGAACAGCTTCTTTTCGGCGTCGTAGTGGACCGTGCCGTAGATGTAGAGGCGCAGCCCTTCCCAGGGCCGCTCGGGCGAGAGCACCGGTTGCGGGAGTTTCCGGCCGGTGTGCGTCTTGCGCTCGACGCCGCGGCGGGAGGCCACGGCGGCGTCGTCGACGAACAGGAGAACCGTCTCGGCGGGCGCGAGCGCGGCCGCCAGCAATCCGGGAATGAACCAGGGAAATCGCATGATGTCAGAACTGATACCGCAACGCGAGCTGAATCTGCCGCGCCGCGCTGGTGCTGCGGATGGTTCCGAAGGCGGAGTTGCCCACGGTGGCGCCGGGCGTGCCCCAATTCGAGCGGTTGAACAGGTTGAAGAACTCGCCGCGGAATTGCAGCTTGTGGTTCTCGTGAATGGTGAAGAACCGGGATAGGCCGAAATCGACCCCGGCGAATCCGGGGCCGGTCAGAATGTTGCGTCCGGCGTTGCCGAAGGTGTAGGCCGCCGGCGCGGTGAAGGCCGAAGTGTCGAACCAGCGGTTGATGGTGCGCTGATCCGAAGGCAGGTTGCCGTTGGACGATCCGCCGACGTTGGGATAGACGGTGCCGGTGCCGGCGTTGGCGATAT
>CAYOTD010000208.1:0-8127 GCA_964406685.1 uncultured Solibacteraceae bacterium
CCGAAAATGTTCTGCAGCTTCTCCAGGAACCAACGGTCGATCCGGGTCAGCCCGCGCCGCACGAGGTCGCGCTGATGGTCCATGTCCTCGAGAAGCTTGCCCAGTTCCGCGCGGTCGCTGGCGAAACCGGCTCGGGCGGCGCGCAGTTCGATGTCGGCGGCCTCGATCTCGCTCTGGAAACCGCGTTCGGACTGAAGCCGGGAAACGTCGAGCGAGACACCGGTGGCACGCACATCCGAGGACGATTGCCGCAGCCGGGCCTGTGCGGCCAGGATTTCCTTCTCGATCAGGTCGGTTTCCATCCGGGCGACCACCTGGCCGCGGGCGACCTGCTGGCCTTCCACGACCTCGAGGCTGGCCAGGCGCCCCACGTCGGCCGAAGCCACCTTGTACTCCTTGATCTGCGCCACGCCCACGGCGTCGGCCGGCCCGGCGCCCCCGCGGTAGAGCCAGAAGGCCGCCGCCACCGCGCCGGTCCACATCGCCAGCGGCAGCATGGTTCGCACCAGCCCTCTTCCCGGAAGTGTGAGTCTCATGGCCGGTCTCCCTTCAAACGTCCACCCGCGATTCTTCCAGCGTGAGGGAGAGATCCGTCAGCCCCGGCACCTTCTCCAGGTCGCGGATCAACTCCTGGCGCGAGCGGTCGCGGCGGAACCGGACCTGGTAGACGTGTTCGGTCGCTTCTCCCTGCGTTACCTGCTGGACCATCGTTAGCACGACCTTGGAGCAGTGCCGGTTCAGATGCTCCTGCGTGCCGGAGGTGGAGGCGCCGCCGGGCGTGGAGAGCGTGAACCGCAGCAGGCCGTCGAAGTAGTTCCTCAGGCCGAAGGAAACCTGCGCCAGGTAGATGGCGACGAGGGAGAACAGAACCGTCCCGGCGATCACGATCGGGAACGCCCGCACACCGGCCGCGATGCCGACGATCAGCGAGGCGAAGATGAAGATCATGTCGCGGGGATCGCGCAGATTGCTGCGGAACCGCACCAGCGCCAGGGCGCCGACCATCCCGATGCCCCACACCAGGTTGTTGCCGATGGCGAGCATCATCATCGACGTGGCTACCCCACCCATCACCAGGGATTGCACGAAGGACTGCGAGTACGACAGGCCGCGGTAGGTCCAGACGTAGACGACGGCCAGAACGTGCGTGGCCGCGAAGGCGGCCAGAATCGCCACCACCGCCGTCCTCAGATCGACGGAGAGAGTGGAATTGACGGCGTTCAGTAACTCCATACTGCCTCCAGACGCGAGCCGCCGAAAACGGGCGCCTGAACCAAGTCCCAGCCGGTGTCGCGCGCCATGAAGCTGCGGCGCACCGCACAGCCGTACTTGGAATAGCCTTGCCGGACCAGGCCGAGCCGGCGTACGATGTCGACCAGCCAAACCGGCACGCTCCTGGCAAACTTCAACTCCAGCAGAAATCTCGACCCGGAGCCTCCCATCGACTCGGCGTCGTCCATCGCCGACCACCGGCTGGAACTGCCGTTCAGGTCGTACCTTGTCATCGGCTGGTGAATCATGTGGCGGTCGAAAGTGATCCGCACATAGTCGTCGATGAGGCTGCGGTACGCCTGCCGCTCGTAGCGGACCAGCATTTTCGGCCGCGCCGCCGCCCGGCGCATCGTGGTGAGGAAGTTGTTCAGCGCCTCGCGGTTGGCCTCGGAGAGTGTGGATGGATCGCGCCGCCCTCCGGGGGTGATCCACTCCGTCCATCCGTCCTGCGGCAGCCAGGCGCTGGTTTTGATGACGACGTCGTTGATGCGGCGCTTCACTTCCAGCTTCACGACTCCGCCGCTGGCCTGGCCGTAATTGCGGACCCGCACCTTGAACCGCTCCGATTCCCCGTTGACCGTATCCCTGTACAGGCGGTAGCGGTCGTCGTCGAAGTACAGCGAGTTGATCGGGTAGTAGCCGTCCGCGTGGCTGGCGCCGTGCTCGTCCAGTTGGCAATAGGGCTTGATGGCCGTGCGCAGACGCTCCACCGTCTCCGCCGTGACCTTGTACTTGTATTCGCACCGAGCCAGAATCGTCGCGTTCATGGCTGCACCCCTACTTGCTCTCCAACTGCGAGTTCACCGACGTCTCCCGCGCCTTCACAAAGGCGGTGATGCCGGGGACCGTCATGCCGCCGCCATTGCCGGCGAAACCTTGCTGACCACCTCCGGGATTCGCCCCGGAAGGAGGCGTGCCCGAGGGAGGCGTGCCGGAAGGATCGGTTCCGGACGGCGGGGTGGGCATCGTCGCGCCGCCGCCGAAGGAGTTCTGCACCGTCTGATCCTCGGTCATCGCCTTGTTGAACTGATCCATCGTCACTAGTTTGTTCGCGTCCTTCTCCACCCACGGCGAGATCATGGTGCGCAGGGCCTCCATGCGGGCGATGACCGCATCGGGCCGCACGACCTGCTGGTTCAACTGCTTCACGATCTCCCGGTAGCGCGCCAGAAACTCCGGCACCTCCCATAGCTTGGTAATCAGCGGCCGCGCCCCGCCAAAGGACGCCTGGACTTTTCCGTTGCCACCGGGGGCGGCGCCGCCATCGGGCGCCGTACCACCGCTGGGCGGAGTGTCACCGGTGGGTGGAGTGCCGCCTCCGGGCATCTGCGGCGCCGTCGATGTGCCGCCCGACTGAGTGGCCGAGGCCGTCCACTCCAGTTTCAGATTCTTCAGATCCTCCACCGTCATGCCTTGGGAAAAGGCCCCGAACGCGAGGCTCGGGTCCCACGGAAGGAACTGAGCCTTCCCGTCCGAGGGGCGGAAGTAGAGGTAATAGTTGTGGCCCATTCCGATGTAGTTGTCCAGGTTCGCCGTGATGTTGTCCAGCGCCAGCGACGTCAGCAGGCTGTCAACATCCAGCACAGTTGCGATCTTCGTCGCGAACTCTTCGCTCGTGCTCCGGTTGAGCACGGAGATCAGATTCAGCAGGTCGCTCCAGCTATCCGATTCGTTTGTCTTCTTCTCGTAGTACGAGGCGTAGACAGACTCGTCGTCCCCCTTGTCTTCCATCGTCCCGGAAGGGTCTCCTTTGTAGAGGCTGCCCTTATTATTCTTGGGGAATCTCGTGTCCAGAAAGTCCTCGTTCACAATCTCGACCAGAGAGTACAGGCCCCAGTAGGCACCGTTGACATACAGGGCCGCGAAGTTGGCCCGTGGGCTGGCGAGTCCCGCCGCGTTGGCCAGCTCGTAGTAGAGCTTTTCGCGGACGAAGCTCGGGTCGTTCCAGAAGTTGCTCAGGTTCAGAGCGGCGACCCCGTCGATCTTCTGACCTTTGACGTACTTGTTCAGCTTCAGGCGGAAGGGCTTCTTCTTGTCCGCGCCGTTGTAGGAGCTGTTTCCTTTGAACCGCACCCCGATCCGCTCGAAGCCCACCTCGTTCCACTGAAAGGAGGCTTCCAGGTATTCCGGGTCGTCGGAATCGGCCTCGTAATTCTTCGTAAGGTGCTCAAACCAGTCCGTTTGTTTGAACGTCAACCAGATTTCGTGGACGTTGTCGCCGGTGAAGAGCCGGTGGTCGGGAGGCGCCTCGGTGGCGGTCAGCACGGCTGCGGCCCCGAATGCCGTCAGCAAAAGTCTCGCAATCATGACTGAAGGGACGCCCTAGTGCGGGCCAGGGTTGTTCAAGAAGCTGTAAAGGAATGTTAAAGGACGGTTAACATTCGGCGCATCAATCGTTTTGCGGCTGCCAGACGGGGACGCCCAACTCCAGGAACCGGGCGCCTCCGGTCAGGAAATGGGCGGTGATCCAGAACACAGTCCAGGTCTCGTGGTAACCGCCACGGAGCTTGTTGAGCGGCACGTCGATGCCCCGCTGGGCGTAGTTGGTCTGCTGCAACTGCTCCCCCTGGCTGCCGTAGGGGTCGATGAGCTGGCCGCAACTCCGGTCCATGACGAGGGCCAGTTTCCGGAGATCGTCCCGGCCGACGATCTGGCCCAGCCGGTAAACTTCCGGGGCGACCAACACTCCCCAGACGTCGAGATGCTGGTTCTGGGGAGAGACCGAGGTCCAGCCGCGCGTGCGCAGGCGGTGATCGGACAGCCGGCCGGGAGGAAACGGCACATCCCAAACGTAGGTGTAAGTCAGCATTGCGTCACAGGCGTGACGTGCCCAGCGAAGGTGCTCAGCTTCGTGAGTCACCTCATACAGCTCCAGGAAGCCCTGGAAGGCGATGGCGGCTCCTTCCTTGTCTTCGGAGCTGGCGTCGAGGGTTCCTCCCCAGTAGGGTTCGCGCATGTCGAGGTGGCGGCGCCCGTAGTGAGACGCGGCCTTGAGCGCCGCCTGGTGATACCGGGAGACGCCGAACAGGCGCGCGGCCTTGACCAGCGGGGCGATGAAGGCCGCCTCGTTGGTCGAGACCGGCTTCCAGTTCTCGCTGAGGATGCGGGCCGCGTGCACATCGCAGGCTTTTCTCAGGAACGCTTCCCACTTCGAGGTGTCGAATCCCCTGGTTCTGCCGGCGGCGATGGCACGCGCGAACGACAGCATCGCCTGGCCCTGGTTCAGCAACTCGGTCCTCTCCCATTGCTTCCGCTCGAGGTCGAACCAGTTGTGGAAACCGTTTTCGTAGAAGGCCGCGCCGGAAAGGAAATCCAGGGACTTGCGCGCCATTTCGAGGGCCGCGGGGTCGCCCAATCCCTCGGCCAACACCTGGAGGGCGTAGCCGGGGGCTTCCGCCTGACCGGTCCAGCCCATCGCCGCCTGCTTGCGATCTACGTATTTCTGAAAGACGGCGTAACCGTCGCCTTCCCTCCAGCGCGATTTGGCGTAGCGGTACTTGGCGCGCAGGATCTCGCCGAAGCTCGGGAAATCGCGCGTATGGTAGGGCTGGAACAGGGCGAGCGACGTCTTCACGGACCGCTGAAACGCCGAGCCCGGCCGCGCGGCCGGCGCCGCCTCCAGGTAGAACGACTTCTCGACGACCGCGCCCGGCTCGACGTTCAGCCAGGCGTTTTCATAGGGCATGAATCCGCGCTGGACGCCCTTGATGACGCTATGGCGGCCGTTGGAGGCGCACGGGCCGCTGAGGGACGCGAGTTCGGTTGCGCCCTCGCGGCTCGCGATGCCGAGGGACCACCACTGGTCCGGCAGGTTGCCGTAGGGAGCCGGCGACGGCACGGTGTGCAGCGCCGCGCCCCACAGCTTCCCGCCGCGGCGCAGTTCGAGCGAAGCGAAGGGCATCGGGTAGCGGTGCTCTTCGTAGAAGGAATCCTCGCCGGGCCGGCCGGTGGTGACGGGCACGCGCCCGCTACGCGCGCCGGAAGGGTTGCCGAAGTAAACGATGCCGGGCAGGACGGGCTGGGCGGCGTCGGCACGCGCTTCGAAGCGCACCGAGAGGGTAACCCTGGACGCCACAGCCGGCCCCTTCCAGGTGAACCGGCGAAGCCCGCGGACGACGCCGGACTCCGGCCTGTACGCGTCCTCCAGTTGCCAGACTCCTCCGCAGGCCCGCATCTCGCCACGCACGATGGTCCACTCGCCCTCAGCCAGCACCTGGGCGGGCGCGGCGTGCCGCCATTGCGCCGGCCATCCGTCGCGCCAGTCGCAGGCGATCGACCAAAGCCCTTCGCGGGGCGACTCCAGAACGACCTCGCCGCCCGACACCAACTGGACTCGCTTGTCCGCGACTCGCAAACCATCCTGAGCGGCGGCGGAAACCACCAGCAGGAAGAAGAAGGCGGACTTCGCTCTCATTTGCGCTCACGATACCATCAACGGCCGCGGCGCAGCCAGCACGGGCGAAGAGCCTCAGAGTGCGATGGTAAACTGGGGCCAATGCGATTCGACGAACTGATTCGCGCTGGGATGGTGATCCGCGATATCAAGGCCCGCTACCCGCAGACGGCGCCGGTGTTCGAGCAACTGGGCTTCCGCGAATCCTGCGACGACTGCTCCCTCGAACAGGTCGCGCGCAAGTACGGGAAAAGCCCGCAAGCCATCGTCGAGGCGCTCAACGAGGCCGTTTTCGGGCCGCGCCCTTGAGCTTGCGGATCTGTTCGGACAACTCCTCGTAGGTCATCAGGCCCGGACGATACAGGCGCACGATGCCGCGCGCGTCGAGGAGCACGTATGTCGGCACGGTGCTGGCGCCGTAGATGCGGAAGTCCTCGTCGCTGAGGGGCGCGGTCATGCCCGGGATCTCGCCGTAGACTCTCTGGCGGACCTCGTCGATGTAAGCCGTCTCGCGCTCGGGCGTGGCCTCCTCACCGCGCGTGACGTAGCCGTAGAGCGCCGTCGGCCCGATTACCCTGAGGTCGAACTCCTTGGCCAGCCGCACAAGCATGGGCACCTGGCTCTTGCACTGGCCGCACCAGTGCGCCCAGAAGAACAGCAGCACCGGCCGGCCCTTGAGAGATTTCAGCGGCGGCGTGGGACCTCCCAGGCTGACGCGGGTGTCCAGCGGCGGCGCGGGGCGTCCTTCCAGGGTCAGCAGGTTGAGGTTCTTCTCGATGCGGATGCGCATGGAGGTGGCGCGCCAAGCTTCCAACTCGCGGCGGAGAAAGTCGACGGCCTGGGACCGCTCGCCTTGCGCGGCGGTGGCCTGCGCCTGCACTTCGATCGACGCCCCCAGGGCGGTGGGCAGCGGGCGCACGGCGTCCAGCTTACGGTCGCCGAGGAGTTCGAGCGCCATGCGGCGCGTCTCGGCGGCCAGGGCCAGCGCCTTGTCGTAGTCCTTGGCCGCGAGCGCGCCGCGGCCGAGCCAGGAGTGGGCTTCCAGCCACTCGGCGGTGACGCCGCCCCGTGCGCGCGCGGCCTCGACCATCTTTTCGGCGGCGGCGAAATCGCCCCGGTCCAGGGCCTGGCGGACATCGCCGGTCAGGCTGGCGCCGAAAGCGGCCGCGCCGAAAGAAACTGCAAGCGGGAGAAAACGGAGACGCATTGTCCTGATTTTACCCCGCCGTCTCTAGAGCCAGTGCACCGTGGCGAAGACAGTCACCGACGCGAGAACGAAGGCCCAATCCTGGAACCGCAGGCGGGCGGCGGGGCCGTGGGGAAGGGCGCCGTCAAAACCGCGCGCCAGCATGGCCAGATGGATCCGCTCCGCGCGTTCCCAGCTTCGCAGCAGCAGCGCGCCCACTTGGCCGCCGCGAAGATGGAAGCGGATCAGGCCGCGCGGCGGGGTGGGGCAGCGGCTTCGCCTTGCCCGCGACATGCGATTCCATTCCTCGTCGAGCAGCTCGACGTAGCGGGCCATGAGCACGGCGACGACGCCCACCGCCGGAGGAACGCCCAGCCGCGAGATGGTTCGAACCAGCGTGGTCGAGTCGGTGGCGGCGGTGAGAATCGCCGCCAGGACCAGCAGGATGCCTCCGCGCAGAGCGACCAGCAGGGCGGGGCGCCACCCCGCCGAGACCAGGAAGGTGGCCGAGGCGAGGAGCAGGAAAGGCGCTCCGGGCGCCATGCGGGCGGCGACGGTGGCAAGCCGGGTCTCCAGGACCAGGGCCAGCAGCACAACCAGCGGCACGTAGGCGGCAAGAACGTCCACCGACGAGGTGGAGGCGACGGCCACGGCGGCTCCAACTACCCCCAGAATTCGGGCGCGGGGATCAACCACGCCGGCGGCTCCAGCCGTAATACACTCCGCAGAGGCCCGCGATGAGAGCGATTCCAGCGCCCAGCCGCTGCCAGAGCGGAACGGCGGCGGCCGCGGCGGCCAGGGGAGCGGAAGGGGAATACGGAACCAGCACCTGCTCGCGGTGGCCGATTTCATCGTCCACCACGACCCGCCACCGGCCCGCGCGATCGGGAACGAAGCTGAACGCGCCGTTGGCGTCGGTGCGCGCATTCTGAAACTCGGATTTCTCCTGTCCGGGGGCAAACACCAGGACCTTGGCGAACGCCGCGGGGTCCTCGCCGGAATAGGCGCAGCGGAGGATCACCGCGGGCGGCGCCAGCGTGACCGAAACCTGCAAATCGTGCCCCGCCATCGACGCGGCGGCCAGCAAAAGCAGAGCAACCAGTTTCATAGGGGCGACTCCAACAGGGCCGGTTTCACCCGGCGGAGAAACGAGACGCTCAGCAGCGTGATCGCGGCCTCCACCAACGCGACCGGGGAGTAGGCGGCAACAATCCAGAAGAAGCCGCGTCCATAGCCGGCGCCGGAGAACTCCGCCGCCATCAGCAGAGCGGGAAGC
>CAYOTD010000209.1:0-1365 GCA_964406685.1 uncultured Solibacteraceae bacterium
GGTCGAGCAGGTTGCCGAATTGGATCGCCTCGGCCGGGCAGGTCTGCTGGCAGGCGGTGAGAATCTCGCCGTCCTTGATCGGGCGGCGGCCCTCGGCCTTGGCCTTGATCTTGACTTCCTGGACGCGCTGCACGCAGTACGTGCACTTCTCCATGACGCCCCTCATGCGCACGCTGACGTCGGGGTTGAAGCGCATCTTCTCGACCTCCTCCAGGCCTTTGTGGAAATCGAGAAAGTTGAAGCGCCGGACCTTGAAAGGGCAGTTATTGGCGCAGTACCGCGTGCCGACGCAGCGGTTGTAAGCCATGTCGTTCAGCCCTTCGGGGCTGTGCGTGGTCGCCGCCACCGGGCAGACCGATTCGCACGGCGCGTTCTCGCACTGCATGCAGGCCACCGGTTGAGTGACGGCTTGCGGGTTGTCGGGCGGGCCGGTGAAGTAGCGGTCCAGGCGGATCCAGTGCATCTCGCGGCCGCGCGCCACCTGCTCTTTGCCAACGATGGGGATATTGTTCTCGGCCTGGCATGCCACCAGGCAGGCGTTGCAGCCGAGGCAGGCGTTCAGGTCGACCGTCATCCCCCACTGGTTGCCCTCTTCGTACTTGTGCTCTTTGTAGAGCGAGAAGAGGTTGACGTGCTTGTCGGGCTCGCCGGCAAAGCGCCGGTTCTTCTTGTGCTCCTCGATCGTGCCCTCGCGCACCAGCGGACGGCCCTCCATCGAGTGGTGCTCCTGGGTGGTGGCGAGTAAGTGCCTGCGTCCTGTCTTAGTAACTTGCGCGCCGGACGCGATCCAGGAAGCATCGGCCGTTCGCAGTGGAGTAACATCACAGCCTACTCCGCGCCCGACGCGCCCGGTCGAGGTGCGGCCGTATCCAATGGTAAGCGCGATCGAGTTATCCGCCTGGCCGGGCATCACCATGGCGGCGATCTCGATGCGGCGGCCGGCGCGCTCGATGCGGATGATGTCGCCCGATTCGACGCCGAGCGCTCGCGCGGTGGCGGGGCTCACGAGGGCCGCGTTGTCCCAGGTGAGCTTGGTCATCGGGTCGGGGGCCTCCTGCATCCAGCCGTTATTGGCGTAGCGGCCGTCGAACAGGCTCCAGCTTGGATGGAAGGTGAGCTCGATGTCCGCTCCCTTACGGTCGCGGCTCACTGACGGAGGGGCTGCGGAACTGGGCTTGATTTCGGCGGCCGTGGTCCCCTCGATGACGCCCTCGTGGAGAGCCTTGCGCCAGCGCTTCTCGCGCTCGGCGGACGGCCATTGCCCCTGCCAATAGTTGCGCACGATGTCGTAGGCGCGCTGGTCCTTGTAGCCGGCGATGAGCGCCAGCACCTCGGTGGCGGTCCTGCCATCGTAGAGCGGCTGGA
>CAYOTD010000209.1:1375-7141 GCA_964406685.1 uncultured Solibacteraceae bacterium
CATCGGCTGTTGGATCGACACGGTCCCGTCGAGGGCGCGGGCATCGGCCCAGGCTTCGAGAAAGTGGGCCTCGGGCAGGTGCCAGTGGGCCAGCCGCGCGGTCTCGTTGACCTCCACGCCCAGGTGGACCACCAGCGGGATCTTCTTCAGGCGGGCGGGGAAGTCCGCATCCGCCGGCGCCGCGTACGCCGGGTTTCCGCCGAGGATGACCAGCGCGTCGGCCTCGACGGTGAGCGGCACTGGCCGCTGGGCCGCGACAAACCTCACCGTTTGGCCGATATTGCCCAGTTGATGGTTGAGCCAGTACGCCAGCGCATGCACCTTGGCCGGCTGGCGTGGCCCGGCGATGACCAGCGAGCGGCCCTTGTGCGCCGCCAGGTCCCGGGCCACGGGGTGGTTGCCGGTGGTGATCTCGCGGGCGAACGCGCCGATCTCACCGGCGCGCATCCGGAAGCGATGATCCGCGGCGGCGCCGGTCAAGGAGAACTGGCTCTCGACCGCGTACAACCGGTTCATCGCCTCGGGTCGGCGGCGGCGCGAATAGTCGCGGATAGCGGCCATCGACGGCGCTTCCAAGCCCAGGAAATCGGCATCCAGGGCCAGAATGACGTCGGCCTTCTCGAAGTCGTAGATCGGCCGCAGCGGCTGGCCGAACGCCGCCACGGCGCCCTCGACCGCCTCGCGGTCCGAGACCGGTTCGTACTCGGTCCAGGCCGCATCCGGGAATCGCTTCAGCGCCGCCTCCCGCACGGCTTCCAGCGACGGGGAGACCACGCGCGGGCTTAGGAACCGCACCCGGCCGCGCATCTCGCGTGCTGCCCGGGCGAACTCGTCCCAGTTCGACTTGCGGCCGTTGTGCAGCACGGTCCGCGACCGGTCGGGATCGTACAGGCTCAGAATCTCCGCCTGCGCGAAGGCCGATGCCGCGCCCAGGCTAAGCGGATGGCGCGGATTGCCTTCGATCTTGGTCGGCCGGCCGTCGTGCGTTTCCACCAGCAGCCCCGTGACCGACCCGGCCAGCGACATCGCGGTGGCGTAGTGGAGCGGGTTTCCGGGAATGAAGTTCTCGACACCCTTGGCCGCCGGCAGGATTCTCTCTACCGGACGCCGGCACGCGGTCAGGCCCGCAAGCCCGAACGACGCCGCCATCAACGTGAGCAGCCTGCGCCGCGACGGCTGGTCCAGTTCCGTCGCTCCGTCCTGGAATTCCCGGTGCAGCCATTCCAGGAACTGCGGCGTCTCGCCGAGATGGTCGAGGCTGCGCCAGTACTCTCTTCCCGTTGTCATCGGTGGCACCCCGAGCAGTTCAGCGGCGGCGCGATCCGCTTGGCCTGGATGATCTCCCGGCCGATCTCGGCCGGGTCCCGATCCGGCTTCCAATCGAGCTTGGTGACAAACTCGGCCGGCCGGATGTTGGGCGCCGGATTCCGGTGGCACTCCAGGCACCAGGCCATCGTCAACTCGTGCTCCTGCCTGACTTCGATCATCTGGTCGACCCGGCCGTGGCAGCTCACGCAGCTCACTCCCGCTTTCACATGGGCCTGGTGGGTAAAGTAGACGTAGTCCGCCAGGCGGTGCACCCTCACCCATCCAATGGGCTGGCCCGTCGAATAGCTTTCGCGGACCGGCGTCAGCAGCGGGCTTTGAGGCTTGACCCGCACATGGCAATTCATGCAGACTTCCGTGGTGGGGATGGCGGCGAAACTGGAATTCTCTACCGTCGAGTGGCAGTAGCGGCAGTCCAGTCCGAGATTGCCGGCGTGGAGCTTGTGGCTGTAGGGAACCGGCTGCTGGGGCATGTAGCCCGTGTCGGTGTTCTGCGGCAGCGCCAGGTAGCCGGCCAGGACGGCAACCGCCCCACCCACCGCGACCAGGACGGCGGCCGAGATGCGAAAGATCCTATCGGCAGACTTCGGAAAGATTGGCCCCATCCAGGTAGCGTCCCGTTCCCCTGCGCAGCATCCAGAGTATACCGTCCATAATAGTACAGATTCTCAGAAGGGGGTAGAAATTCTTGTCCGACCGCAACTCCTTAGATGAGAGCGCCCGGACCGCAGCTTCAAGAAAGTCAGGTAGGTTCTTCGGGAATCTGAAGATACGCCCCAAGCTGGTCATCTTACACAACCTCTTCTTTCTGGTGCTGGCCGCGGCGGTCTACTTCTCGCTTTCGCCTCTTCTGGACCAGCGGGCCGAACCGCGCGCCCGCCTGACGCTGCTGGTGGTGCTGGGAGTGGTTTATGTTCTGGCCGTCCTGCTGCTGGAACTCGTCATCCTCCCCGTCTACCTGTACGGTCGCATACGCCAGTTCCTGGTGGCCGACGAGGCCAGCCGGCGCGGGGACCACGGACGGGAACTGATCGACGAGCGCCTCATCCTGGATGACGAGATCGGCCAGATCATGCGCTCCCGCAACGCCACCGTGGCCGAGTTGCGCCGGAAGAACCAGATGCTGGAATCGCAGGACCGCCTGGTCAGCCTGGGCCTGATCAGCGCCAGCGTGGCCCACGAGATGAACACGCCGCTGGCGGTGTTGCGCGGTTCGATTGAAAAGCTGCTGGAGTCCGCCTCCGACCCCCTCCTGCGCGACCGGATCGAACGGATCAACCGCGTCGCCGAACGCCTCCAGCGCATCAGCGAAGGACTGACCGCCTTCGCCCGGCTGCGGAAGATCGAGATGGGCCCCGTGGCTCTGCGCGCTCTGATCGACGAATCCTGGCACCTGGTGGCGATCGACGAGAAGGCCGCCCGCGTCAGCTTCGCCAACCGCGTCGACGCGGCACACCTGGCGCACGGCAACGCGGACCGGCTGGTGCAGGTCTTCGTCAACCTCCTGCGCAACGCGCGGGACGCCGTCCCCCCCGGTGGCGGCATCGCCGTGGCCTCGCGCCGCGTGGACGACCGCATAGCCGTCACCGTGGACGACGACGGGCCCGGCATCGCGCCCGATCTGCTGCCCAACATCTTCGATGCCTTCGTCACCACCCGGCTAGATGCCAGGGGCGCCGGACTCGGGCTGGCCGTCGCGGAAGGAATCGTCGGCCAGCACGGCGGCACGATGGAAGCCTCCAACCGTGCCGAGGGCGGTGCGCGCCTGGAAGTGCGATTGCCGGCACCGGGCGGGGCCGCCGCGTCATCACAACCGGAGTGCCCGCGATGATCGAAATCGCTGTTCTCGACGACGACCCCGATTTCCGCCTCTACCTGGATGACCTCCTCAAGGACGAGGGTCATTACTCAGTGCGCTCCTTCCCCAGTCCTGGCGATCTGTTCGACGGCTGCGAACTCCGCCCGCCTGAGATCGTCCTGCTCGACATGAAGATGGGCGAGCACAGCGGCGAGAAGGTCCTCGACGACCTGCTGGCGCGCTGGCCGGAGATGTGCGTAATCGTTATCACCGGCTACCCGTCCCTGGAGGACATGCGGGCCACCTTCCGGCGCAAGGCTTTCGACTACCTCTCGAAACCCTTCTCCCTGGCCCAGCTCCGCCAGACGCTCAAGAATGCGGCGGAGGCGTTCCACCTGGGCCGCCAGCCTCACGACCTGTTGCGCGAGCGCCTCGGCCATCGCATCAAGGTGCTGCGCGCTGAGCGCGACTGGTCCCTCAAGGATCTTTCCGCGCCGCCCGGCTGAGCATCTCGCAGATCTCGGCCATCGAGCGCGGCGCCAACCTGCCCAGCGTCGAGAGCTTCCTGGCCCTCTGCCGGGCCTTTGACCGGCGGCCGTCGGAGGTGCTGGCTTCCATCGAGTTCTGAAGGGAATTGTCCACCGGCGCACTTGACAGAGGATAATAATTATCCTCTAATAGTAAGTATCATGATTCACCGGGGCGCTCAGAGCCGGGCGGAAAGAGAGATCCTGGATCGCAGGATGGACTACTTCCGCCGGCGGTGCCGGGAACTGGGCCTGGCCTTCACCCATCAGCGGCAGGTGATCTACCGCCTGCTTGCCGGGACCGATGCCCACCCGAGCCCCGAGGCGATCTACGAGGAGGTCCGCCGCGAGATTCCTTCTATCTCGTTGGGGACCGTCTATAAGAACATCAGGGTTTTTGTCTCGAATGGGCTGGTCCGCGAGGTCAGCCCGCTGCATGAGACACTTCGCCTCGACGCCAATCTCGAACCGCACCATCATCTGGTTTGCGTCAAGTGCAAAAAGGTGGAAGATCTGCCCGAGGAGGGGCTGGAGCCGATCCGCTTCCGGGGCGGTCTCCCGAAGGGCTTTCAACCGGCGCGCACGGCGGTGGAGGTCATCGGCCTCTGCTCCGCCTGCGCTTCGAAATCGTACCGACACACAGGAGACAACCATGGCAACTCTGAAGGGAAGTAAGACGCACGAGAATCTGAAGTGCGCCTTCGCGGGCGAATCGCAAGCCAATCGCCGCTACCTGTACTTCGCCAAGCAGGCCGATGTGGAAGGATATCCCGACATCGCCGGCCTGTTCCGTGACACCGCCGAGGGGGAGACCGGCCACGCGCACGGCCACCTGGACTACTTGAAGGCCGTGGGCGATCCCGCCACCGATCTGCCCATCGGCGACACCGCCGACAACCTCAAGGCCGCCATCGCCGGGGAAACGCACGAGTACACCGACATGTACCCCGGTATGGCCAAAGCGGCGCGCGAAGAGGGTTTCAAGGAGATCGCCGACTGGTTCGAGACCCTGGCCAAGGCTGAAAAGTCCCACGCCGGCCGCTTCACCAGCGGCCTGAGCAGCATCAGCTAGCCTGACTGCCCGCACGTGGCCCGGCTATTCCCCCGGGCCGCGCCTGCGGGAGCACGGTATCGTAGGCTCTCATCATGTCCCACATCAAAGGCGCCCCCACGGCCGGAATGAGCTACAACCCGAACGATGCCGTCTACTGGGATCGCAAAGGACTGGCGCAGGAACTCGAACGCGTCTTCGAGATCTGCCACGGTTGCCGGCTCTGCTTCAATCTCTGTCCCTCGTTTCCGGAGTTGTTCAACGCCGTCGACCGCCACGACGGCGACGTGCGCAAACTGACCGCCGCCGAAACGGATCGCGTGGTCGACACCTGCTATCAGTGCAAGCTCTGCTACGTCAAGTGCCCCTACACGCCCGACGACAAGCACGAGTTCCAGCTCGACTTTCCGCGCCTGCTGGGCCGCTACGTGGCCATCCGCCGCAAGGAGAAAGGCGGATCGCTGCGCTCGGCCGTCCTCGCCCGCCCGGAGCTGGTTGGCCGGCTGGCCAAGCCCACCGCGGGTCTGACGAACTTCGCCAACCGCAACCCCGTCATCCGCGCCGTCCTGCACGGCGTGCTCGGCATCCACCGTGAGAAGCTGCTGCCGGAGTTCCACGGGCGCACCTTCGAGGACTGGCGCCGGGACAACGAGCCCGCCGGCGACGCCTCGCGCGCCCTCCTGTTCCACACCTGCTTTGTGAACTACAACAACCCCGAGCTCGGCAAGGCCGCCATTCGCGTGTTCGAAAAGAACGGCATCGCCCTGGGTTCGCCCAAGCAGAATTGCTGCGGCATGCCGGCGCTGGAATCCGGCGACATCGAACTGGCAAAAACCCTGGCGCGGAATAACGTCGAGGCGCTGCTGCCCGCCGTGCGCGCCGGCAAGAAGATCGTCGCCATCAACCCCACCTGCTCCTACACCATCCGTAAGGAGTACGGCGAGCTGCTCGGTACGCCCGAGGCGAAAGAGATCGCCGCCGCCACGCACGACCTGTGCGAGTACCTGTTCCTGCTCAAGCAGGAAGGCAAGTTCAATCGCGATTTTCGCTCGACCCCGGGCAAG
>CAYOTD010000209.1:7151-8096 GCA_964406685.1 uncultured Solibacteraceae bacterium
CGGCTTCCGCTCGCGCGACATGATGAAACTGATCCCGGGCGCGAGCGTCAAAATGGTGGAGCAATGCTGCGGCCACGACGGCACCTGGGCCATGAAGAAGGAGTTCTTCCCCCTGTCGATGCTCGCCGGCAAGAAGGCCTTCGACGAGATGAGCGCGCAGCAGGCCGACGTGATGACCACCGACTGCCCGCTGGCCGCCGTGCAATTCGACCAGGCGCTCGGCTCCCGGCCGATGCATCCCATTCAGGTGCTCGACCGCGCCTATCGCGAAGACGGTTTCCCAACCCCAGTGGAGAAGAAGGAAGCATGAGACCAGTTCTGACGGAAGAGATCAAGAGTGTCGCCGACTACGAGATCGAACGCCCCGCGCTCCGCCCGCGCATGATGGAGCTCAAGGACCGCCGCCGCGTGCGCGTGGGCGGCCACCTGACGTTTCTGTTCGAGAACCGCGACACGGTCCGCTACCAGATTCAGGAGATGATGCGCATCGAGCGGTTGGTGAAGCCGGCCGAGATTCGCCACGAGGTGGAGACCTACAACGAGTTGATCCCGGCCGCCAACGAGCTCTCCGCCAGCCTGCTGATCGAATACGAAACGCCCGAGGAGCGCGACCTCTGGCTGCGCAAGCTGCTGGGTCTGGAACGCTGCGTCTGGATCGAAGTCGATGGCGCGGGGCGCGCCCCGGCGCGTTTCGACAACCGCCAGATCTCGACCGACCGGCTCAGCTCGGTGCAGTACATCAAGTTCGCCCTCACGCCCGGCCAGGCCGCGGCCTTCCCCCGCGGCGCCGCCATAGTGGTAGACCACCCCGAGTACCCGGCCCGCGCCGAACTCACCGCCGCCGAGCGCGGGGAGCTGGCTGGCGACCTGGCCGACAACTAGTATTACTACGTTAGGTGATCACGGGCTTCTCGATCGCCCGACGGTGGCGCCGCAGTAGGCGCA
>CAYOTD010000210.1:0-8085 GCA_964406685.1 uncultured Solibacteraceae bacterium
AGCAGCGCGACCCAGACGACCGGAAACGAGCGCCGGCCAAGCACCACGCCGGCGATGCCGTACAGACCGAGATGCATGGAGGTGCCGGCCACGGGGAATTGGGCGCTGGAGGCGACGAAGACCGCCGCCGCGGTCATCCCCATACGCACCACCTCCGCGGGGGCAATGCGCCGTCCGAAGACCCACAAAGCGCCCGCCGCCACTGTGTGAGCGGCGAGGCAGGCGCTTGCGGGCAGGATGCCGTCGGCGATGTGCATCGGCGGTTACTGTACCAGAACGCCGGCTGACAGATTCTCGCTTTCGTACTTGGAACCGGCCGGAGCGGGCGTGGAGACGCTGGCCAGGAACAGCACCGGCAACTTGGCGGGCTTCGCGGTAAGCCGCCCCTGGGCATCGGTGACGCCGGACTTCTGCGCCGTTGTGCTGCCAGGGGCGGCGCAAGTGACCTCGACGCCGGCGGCGGGCTTGCCATTGCGGTAGACGGTCAAACCGACCTCTCCGCTCTGGGTCCGTTCGGCAAGAATCTCAAGCGGGAGATCGAGCGGCTTCGCAACCAGCCTGGCGTTGGGCGTCGCGGCATACACCGAGCCGGTGCGCCAGGATTTGATGGATCGCTTGGCGTTGGGATGAACGTCGCGGCCGCCGGGTTTGTAGCCGTCGGCGGTCTGGCTGATGACGCCCCGGTCCTGCACGAAGACGAGGCGGTAGCAGCCCTTCTGCTTGGGAGTGAAGGACGCGGCCAGCCAGTCGCCATCGGCGGCGGGTTGCAGTTCGGAACGGGCGCCCGAGGGGCCGACGGCCCAGAGCTTGAGACCTTCGGCGTTCGGCGCCGAGGCGCTCTTCGCCAGATCGTGCCCGTAGCCGAGGCGGATGCGCGCCGGTTCTCCGATCTTCAAAGCGGGATTCATCTCCACCCACACGAAGTGGGCCGACAGCGTTGCCGCGCCCAGCAAGGCGCAGGTCAGGACAGTGCGTGGGACTGTTTTCATTATTTTTCTCCGTAAATCAAAACAACAGGCGCAGACCGAATGTGAACTGTCTTCCAGGATCGACGTTGGCGACGCCGGAAACGGGTTGCAGGAAGGTGGCGTTTGGCGTCGCGCCATTGCCGTAGACATTGTTGAACTTGTAGTAGTTCTGATTGTTGAAGAGGTTGAACGCGTCGCCCCGGAGTTCCACGCGGGCGCGGTCCGACAGGCGGATGGAACGGGCCAGCGAGAGATCGAGATTGCGTTGCGGTGTACCGCGGAAGCAGTTCCGGCCGAAACCCACGGGGCGGTCATACTGGCCGCTGTTGCCGTCGTTGTCCACGCCGGTGAGCGGGTTCACCGGAAGGCCCGAGGCGAGAACGGCGAAGCCGGACAACTGCACCTGGCGGGGCAGGGCAATCACGCCGCTGGCGACAAAACGGTGGCGCTGGGCAAGGTCGCTGAGGGCCCACTCGGCCTTGAGGATGTCGTGCCAGTCCTGCGGGTTGGAGCCCAGATGGTCATTGGTGATGCTGTCCATCGAAGAGGTGAGAGCGTAGTGGGCGGAAACCTGGAGCCGCTGGGTGACGCGGCGCGCGAGCCGGACATCGAGGCCGTGGTAGACGCTGGTGGAGCCGTTGGTGACCAGCCGGAGGTCGCGCACCGGCACGCCCTGGCACATCGAGACGCCGAGGGCGGCGTCATAGAGCGGACGCGTGCGGTCCGCCGCCGCCACGCTGCGCGTCTGGCCCGCCGCCGTGCGCGCGAAAGTGGAGGGGGCGTTCAGGTTGATGTGCATGAACTGCTTGACGGACAGGTTGCGCACGCCCGTCAGGGAGAGAGTCCAGCCGCCGGGGATCTGCCGCTCGATGCCGAGCGACATCTGGGTGGTGTACGGACTGAGCAAGGTGCCATTGCGGAGGTAGACCGTTGCGGGGGCAAGACTCAGGCCGGCCGGCTGTGAGAGCGGATTGTAGGAATACGGATAGATTGGGAAACTGGGGTCGCTGGGAGCCAGAGTGTAAGTGACGTAGGGCGCGTTGATGCCGCCTTGCAGAAAGCGCTGCGTCAGGCCGTGGAAAAACGGCTGGTCGTAAAACAGGCCGAAGGCCGCGCGCAGAATGGTTGCTCCATCGCCTTTGGGATCCCAGGAGACGCCGAAGCGCGGACCGAAGTTGTTGAAATCGTCGAGTACCGACTGGTAGTCGTAGCGCAGGCCGAGATTCATGGTGATGCGCTGCGAAAGGCGCCAGGTGTCCTGGAGGAAACCGGCCCACTGTGTTTGCCCATAGCGCAGACGGGCGACGCCGAAACGTTGCGAGTACTGCGCAGGTTGCTGTCCCGCGACGGGCGCGCCCGCGGGGAACGTGTAGGTGCCGTGGGAGCTGAAACTGAAGTCACGGATCTTGCGGCGGATGAAGTCGCCTCCGGCCTTGAGGGTGTGGGCGCCCCGTTGCCAGATCGCCTGGTCGGAGAACTGGTAGATCTCGGTGCGAACCATCGAGTAGGAGGCGTTGCCCTCGGTGGAGTAGCCCGGGCGCGTGACGACGACGCCCGGCGTCAGGGGAGAGGAGTTCGACGGAACGGCGTTGGTGTATCCCAGGCGCAGCTCGTTGACCAGGCCGCGCCAGAGAACCGTGTCGGTCAACTGCGTCCCGATGCTTTGCCCCGCGCTCTTCACGGCGGCGGTGGGCTGGACCGTGCCGCCCACCGAGTCGTTGGCGTGGGTGTTGGTTTCGCGCTGGCCGTTGAGGCGGAGCGAGGCCGAGTGCGCGCTCGAGAACTGGTGGTCCAGGCGGGCCAGGGCGAGGTCGTTGCGATAGCGCCCGATGAAGAAACCGGGGTTGAGCGCGCTTACGTAGGAGCCGCGGTCCTGGTTGGTGCGTTCGTAGTTGAGAAAGAAGTGCGTCTTGTCGCGCGCGATGGGGCCGCCCAGCGAGCCGCCCTCCTGCAACAGTTGGTTGGGAATCCGCATCTTGGCCAGCGGAGGCCGGGCCTGGATGCCGCTCGGCCGGCCGTAGAAGAGGGCCTCGCCGTGCAGTTCGTTGGTGCCCGCGCGCGTGGTGGCGATCACCAGGCCGACGGAGGTCGAGCCGTGCTCGGCGTTGAACTGGTTGGTCAGGACGCGGAATTCCTGCACGGCCGACATCGAGAGCTGTTGCAGCGGCGCGTTGTTGTACAGCGTGTCGTAGTTGGTCTGGCCGTCGAGACGGTACTGCGTGTTGCGGAATGTCGAGCCGTTAATGGAAAGGCGGGTCAGGTTCGAACCGTCCCCGCCCAACCCGCCGGTATTGCGCACGCGCGCGTCCAGCAGGGCAAAGCGGTTCAGATACCGGCCGTTGGTGGGCATCGCGAGCAGCCGCTCGTGACCCACGTTGGTGGAGACCTCGGTGGATTCCGGGGCGACGGCGGGAGCGAGGGCGGAAACCTCGATACTCTCCCGGCGCGCCTCCACCGCCAGTTGGACCCGGATCGTAATCGGTTCTCCGGAAACGACCGCCAGGGGCGCGCGGGTCCAGGTCTGGAAGCCCCCGGCGGCGACGTTGACGGCATAGTCGGTGGCCGGCGCCAGGTTGTAGAAACGGAAGGCGCCGGCGGGATCGGACCGCGTGGTGAGTTTGACCGCCCGGCTGGGGCTGGCGATCTCAACCGGCGCACCGGCGATGGCGCTGCCGCTGGCATCCGTGATGGAGCCGTGGATGGCGCCGGTCTGGGCGGTCTGGCCGCAGCAGGCCAGCGAGGTTGCGAGTGCCGTCAGGAACAGTCGGGAATTCATCGGTTGCGTTGTCCTTGGTATTACGATCTTTAAATTAGTGCTACCGATGTATGGTAGCACAATTTTTAGAATTGTGTGAACAAGGCGGCGGAGACCCCAGCCCCGCCGCGGTACCGCTTACTGTAATGTGTGGGGCAGGCTTCCCGGACCCGGACAACACTGGCGTGGAGCGGGTCTCCAGACGGGCCTGGCGGCCCGCACCACGTTCTTACTGCCGGGCGAGCCGCGAGTTGAGCTCGGCTACCGTGTCGGCCACGCTGCTTCTCTGCATCCAGTGGGGCGCGGTCGCCAGGCCGGGATCGTAGCGGAAGATGAGCCAGTCTTTGGCCTCGCGCGGAAATCGCCGCCATTCGGGGAGAGTGCGCTCCAGGCGGGCGGCCACGGCCAGGATGCCGCGGCGTTGGACGGGAGAGCGGTGGGCCAGGAACGCCATCTCCCGCCACAGGGTGAAGGTGCGGAAATAGAGATCGGTCAGCTCCGCGGCGCGGTGGAACTCCCGCGCCATGCCGGGGGAGGGCGTCCGAGCCGGATCCACGGACAGGATGAGCTTGCGGATCTGCCCGGCCAGGCCGAGCGCCCGCTGGTTCGAGCGTTGGATGGTGTCGATGGTCCAGTCCTTCCCGGCGCGGTCGATCAGCTCGGGCCGCTGCTGGAACAGCATGGTCCACTTGAAGGCCAGGCCGCTGTAGGGTTGCGCATCCAGGTAGGTCGTCTTCCACAGGTCTTCGGACAGCGCCAGCGCCTTTTCGATGGCGGGGGCGTGCCGGCCGAAGTGGAGCCGCGCCCAATCGGCGGTGACGCGCTCGACGGGCTGCTCCGGATCCCAGGCCAGGCGGGCGAACAGGTAAAGCATCGGGTGGGCGGGCGAGTGGGCCTGCCGGAGGTAGTCGTAGTCGTCGTACTTGCCGACCCAGGTCCCGGGATAGATGCATCCCGGAATCCACGGACCCCAGGCATCGACGATCTTCACGCCCTGACGCTTCGAGGAGCGGAACCGCTCGCCCCAGACGCGAGGGAGGAAGATGGTCCGTCCCCAACCGTCGTATTCGCGGAAGGCGTCGAAGGTGATCATGAACGGCCGCCGGGTGGGAGCGCCGCCGGCCAGCAGCTTGTTCTCTCCGACGCAAAGGAAGAAATCGCCGTCGGTCTCCTTGGCGTCGAAGACGATATTGGGATCGGTGGCCGCGGAGAGCACCCGCTGGAAGGTGGGCATGTCATTGGCCACCCGCCAGGTGCGGAAGATCATGCGCCGGCCGTTCTTGCCGGTGACGATCTCGTGGTAGCGCTGCGCCATGCGGCCCGCGCCCTCCGGTGTCTTCCAGAGCTGGAAGCCGCGGTAATTCAGCCGCGGAGACGGTTCCGTGGCGGTGACCACCAGGCCGTCGACGCCGGTGCGCTGGAGCATCTCGGTGAGGCGCGCCTCGGCAATCTGCCAGGTGAAGCCGGACTGGTCGGTAAGCTGCCGTCCGTCGAGATGATCGGGGAAGGAGAAATCGTAGATCTGGATGTAGAGGCGCAGGTGCAGGCTGTGGGCGTACGCGGTGATGTCGCGCAACATGCGGCAGAACTGCTCGGACCGCGCCCGGTGGAGGCTGTCGGCGGCGTAGACCTGGAGGCCGTCCCCCAACCGGTCGTAGTTGACGTAGTCCTCCAGGTTGAGGTGGAGAAAGGTTATGCTGTTGAACCCCAGCCGTAACAGGCTGCGCATGGCCGTGCGGGCGGCCTCGCTCTGTTCTTTGATGGTGAACGGGTTGGCGTATGGCCGGTCGCGGAAGTAGTAACCCTCGTCGGGCAGGCCGAGCACCGTGCCCTCGTAGGAGAACATGCGCTCGGCGAAGGCCGGGGTCTCCGCCAGCCGCAACGCGGGGTTGAAGCCGTCGCGGCGGATCGACTCCGCCAGGCGGAAAGCGCCGTGGACCAGGCCGACGCCGGAGGAGCGCACCACCAGCCCACCGCTGCCGGGGGCGATCTCGAAGGCCTGGCTCTCCGCCGTGTCGTCCGCCTGGAATCGGCCCGCGCCGCGCAGCGTGACTCTGCCGCCGCGCGGCGCGAGCGCCTGGCGAAGATCCTCCACCGCGAGGTTGAGCGCCGCGTCGTCCGTCGGCGCCTGATCGAGGACAACATCGGCGGGCAACGCCGCCGCGCACAGAAGCAGGACCGGGAATGTCCGCATGAACGATGCTACCAGGCCAGCCGCGTGTTGAAGGCGAAGGTCCGGCTGCCGCGATAGCTGCCCGTCATGGCGCCGAAGGTCGCCGGAGTCGACATGTTCAAGCCGCCGCTGAAAGCGCCGTGCCACCAGTAGCCGTGGTTGAACACGTCATCCACCTGCGCCTCGACCTCGAAGCGGAGCTTCTCCTTGATCGGCACCACCTTCATCATGCTCATGCTGCACGTCCACCAACTGGGTTCCTGCATGAAGTTGGTGCCCGAACTGCCGAATCGCCCGATGTTGGCGGCGGGAAGCGCAAAAGCCGAGACATCCAGGAAGAACTGGCGGGGGTGCAGCCCGCTGTTGCTCAGCACGCCATCGGCGAGCCGCTCGGGTACGCCGGCGGTCCAGTTGATGGCGGATGAATCCGGGCCGCTGCTGTAGTAGGGGCTGACCCAGAAGCCGCTTTCGATGTTCACCACCCCGGTCCAGGTCCAGCCGCCGGCCGCGTAGTCCAGCGCGCGCGGCATGGAGCCGGCGAAGCGCTTGCCGCGGCCGGCGGGCAACTCGTAGAGCCAGGTGCTGGTGAAGCGGTGGCGCGGCACGTGCGTTTCGTTACCCTTCCACTTCGAGCGGAAGAAGTTCGCGTTGTAGGCGCCGTACTTGAGCGAGGTTTTCTCGCCGGCCTCGTAGCTGTCGGTGAGGTCCTTTTGAAAACTGTAGTTCGCGTTCGCCGTGAAGCCGTGGCGGAACCGCCGCTCCAGCGCCAGATTGGCGGCGTGGTAGGTGTTGTTGCCGCCCTGGTCGCGATAGCTCATGCCGACGAACTGCTGATACCGGCGGCGGGTGGTGGAGAACGGCGTTGTGCTGGGATAGGGCGCGTTGACGTCGTGCACCCAGGCGAGGTTGGTGGCCTTGCTGCCCACGTACTGCGCGCGCAGAAGGAAGTCGCCGGCCTGGCGTTCCAGGGTCAGGTTCCACTGTTGCACGTAGGGGTTCTTGAGGTCGGGATTCGCCCCATTGACGTTCACCGTGCTGGAGTAGTATGCGCCCGAGGTTGGAAACGCCGTGGGCCACCGCCAGATCGGAACACCGTTGGTCAACGCGTTGGTGTAGCCGGCCGATCCGCCCCAGGGTCCGCCGTCGGTGATGGTCGAGTTGCTGATGTGATCGTAGTAGACGCCGTAGGCGGTGCGCAGGACGAACTTCTCGCCCCAGGGACGCCACGCGATGCCCAACCGCGGGCCGAAGTTGTTCCAGTCCGTGTTCCGCAGCGTGGCCGGATAGCCGGCCTCGGCGGCCGTGATCACTCTCACCGTGCCGAAGGCCCGGCTGGGGAAGCTGGGAACGATGGAATCGATCGCCTTTTGAGTGGGCATGATGAGGTTGCCGGTGGAGGGATCGAAGTTGTAGTACAACCCGTGGGTCTCCTGTGCCGGGAAGGTCGTATCCCAGCGCAGCCCCGCGTTGATGGTCAGCCGGGGAGTCAACTTGATGTCGTCCTGGGCGTAGAAGGAGAGCGCCCAGTAGCGCAGGTCGGTGTCGCCCAGTTGCGCGCGCGGATAGGGGTTGGTGGAGGTGTAGGGGATGCCGAGCAGGAAATCCGACAGGCCGAACCCGGAGTAAGTCCCGGTGAAGCTGAACGAGCCCGGCGAGGGCCAGGAGAGCGAAGTCGAGCTGTTGCGGTTGAACGCGGTGCCGAACTTGATCGAGTGCCGCCCGCGAACGTAGGTGACGTTGTCGTAGAAGTCCCAGACGTGCGCCTGGGTGTTGCTGTGGCCGTACACGCTCACTCCGGTTACGCCGGTAATGCCGACGCTGGGCATGTTCCTCCGGTCGGCCGGATAGAGCGTTTCGGCGATGCCCGTCAGTCCGAGCATCTGGATGGTGGCGGCCGCGTTCACCCCCGCGCGCTGCTTGTTGCCGGTGCCGGTGACGCCCCAACGGAACTCGTTCAGCAGGTTGGGGGCGAAGGTGTGGGTGTCGGAAGCCTGGAAGGCGAACATGTGGAAGGCCGACAGGTTGTCGCCCGTGCCCCAGAAGGTCGACGTGGCGCTGTCCGGATTCTGAAACTGGTTCACGCGGAAGAAGAAGTTGTTCTTCTCGTTAAAGGCGTGATCGATGCGCGCATCCCAGCGGTACCCAATGTTCCGGGCAATCGTGGTGACGCCGTAGTAGTTGTTCGAGAA
>CAYOTD010000211.1:0-1022 GCA_964406685.1 uncultured Solibacteraceae bacterium
GTTCATCTCGACCATCGCCGGGCTATGGGGTGTGCTGGTCACGGACCTGTTCCAGTTTGTGGTGAAGATGGGCATGGTCATCGTGCTGGCCGTGGCGGCGGTGGGCGCGGTGGGCGGCATCGACGCGATGAAAGCGAAACTGCACGCCATCGACCAGGCGCGCGGCCTCGCTCTCGGCGGCCATGGCTCGGTGCTCAGCTTCGTCCCCGACCTGGATTCCGCCTGGATGCCGCTGATCGCCTTCTTCGTCTACATCTCGCTGAACTGGTGGGCCACCTGGTATCCCGGCGCCGAGCCCGGCGGCGGCGGGTTCGTGGCGCAGCGCATGTTCTGTGCCCGCGACGAAAAACACTCCCTGCTGGCCACGCTGTGGTTCAACATCGCGCATTACGGGATTCGCCCTTGGCCGTGGATCCTGACCGGGCTGGCGTCGGTCATCCTCTATCCTGGCCTGGCGGACCCGGAAACCGGCTACGTGCGCGTGATGATCGACCACCTGCCGCCCTCGCTGCGCGGGCTGATGATCGCCGCCTTCGCCGCCGCCTACATGTCCACCATCGGGACGCAACTCAATTGGGGCGCCAGCTACCTGGTGAACGATTTCTACCGCCGCTTTCTTCACACCGGCGGCGGCGAACGCCACTACGTGCGCGCCTCGCAGTGGGCCACCGTGTTCCTGACGGTTCTTTCGGCCGTGGTCACCTTCTACATGGACACGATCACCGGCGCCTGGAAGCTGCTGATCGTTACCGGTGCGGGTACGGGCGGCGTTCTGCTGCTGCGTTGGTATTGGTGGCGCATCAACGCCTGGAGCGAGGTCTCGGCCATGATCGCCGCCTTTCTCGCCTCCGTGTCCCTGCAAACCATCGGCGGGTTGAACAGCGACCAGCCGGTGGATTTCGCCTGGCTCATGATCTACACCGTGGGCTTCACCACCGCGGTGTGGCTGGCCGTGACCTTCCTGACGCCGCCCGAGGCGGAGGCGACGCTGGTTGCCTTCTATCGCCGTACGCGGCCCTCCT
>CAYOTD010000211.1:1032-8081 GCA_964406685.1 uncultured Solibacteraceae bacterium
CGGTTGGGGACCCATCGCGCGGCTGGCGCCGGAAGTGAAGGCGCCGGCCGACGGCCTGTCCAACCTCACCGATTGGGCCTGCGGCTGTGTCATGATCTACGGCGCGCTGTTCGGCGTTGGCAAGCTGCTGCTCAAGGAGTACGCGCCGGGGCTGGCAATGCTGGCCGTGGGGGTGCTGGCCGGCGGATACATCTACCGCGATCTCTCGCGCCGCGGCTGGTCATCGGTGACCGAGTGAGGCTCAGAAGTGCAGGCCGCCGCTAACCAGCAGCACTTCGCCGGAGACGTAGTCCGATAGTGGCGAGCAGAAGAACAGCACCGCGCCTGCCGCCTCTTCCGGCGTCCCCAGTCTTCCCAGCGGGCAGCGCGCGCGGATCTCGTCGAGCGCCTTCGGCTGGATGCCCATGGGGATGCGGCGTCCCTTGATCTCGACCACCGCCTGCTCGCCCTCCAGCGGCTGGGTCAGCCGCGTCTCGATGATGCCGAAGGCCACCGCGTTTACGTTGACGTTGTAGCGGCCCCATTCCTTGGCCATGGTTCGCGTGAAGCCCAGGACACCCGCCTTGGCGGAGGCGTACGCCGCCTGCCCCGCAAAGCCGTCCAGGCCGGAGATGGAGCTGATGTTGACCACCTTGCGCATCACGCGAACGTCCTGGGCCGCTTCCCGCTTGGCGGTTTCGCGAATCCACCCCGAGGCCGCGCGCAGGATGCGGAACGGCGCCGTCAGGTGCACGTCGAGCATGGCTTGAAACTGCTCGTCGTTCATCTTCTGGATGACGTTGTCCCAGGTGTAGCCGGCGTTGTTCACGAGGATGTCCAGGGAGCCGAACGCCTCCAGGGTCGCGTCCACCAGCCGTTGGGGCATCTCCGGCTTCGTGATGTCTCCCGCCAGAGCTTCGGCCTTCCCGTCCAACCGCACGGCGGCCAAGGATAGAGAAAGGGCGGCCTCGTCCAGATCGTTCATCAGGACCCGTGCGCCCGCCGCGGCCAGCCTGCGGGCGATGGCCCGCCCGATGCCTCGCCCGGCTCCCGTGACCAGGGCGGACTTTCCCTCCAGAGTGAATGCCATAGCCCTATGCTATCAGCCGCAAAGCGCGCTCAACAGCCGGTAGACCTTAGCCACCGGCAGCCCCACAACGTTGAAGTAGCACCCTTCGATGCGGTCGATGAACTTGGATGCCAGGCCCTGAATCGCGTAGGCGCCGGCTTTGTCCATGGGTTCACCCGATGCCACGTAGCACCGGATCTGCTCCTCGCTCAGCGCAACGAACCGCACGCGGGTGGATTCCTCTTCAACCGTAGCTGCGCCGCCGGTTTGCAGGCAGACGCCCGTGACGACGCTGTGCCAGCGCCCCGACAGCAGGCGCAGCATGCGGACCGCGTCGGCGGCATCCGCGGGTTTCCCCAGGATCTGGCCATCGACTACGACCACCGTGTCCGCGCCCAGCACCGGGCCCGGGGCGGAGACGGCCTCGGCTTTGGCGCGCGCCAGGCGGCGCACATGCTCCTCGGGCGTTTCGCCATCCACGACGCTTTCGTCGACTCCCGCGACGCGGACTTCGAACGGGATGCCCGCGCGCTCCAGGATCTCGCGCCGGCGCGGGGACTGCGATGCCAGGATGAGCATACTCCGATCCTACGGCAAGTCATAGAATGGAGTCTGTGGACCGACGGAGTCTCCTGCCGATGCTGTTCCTGCCCGGCGCGCTGGCCGCCGCTCCGGGGGAGACATCGGTGCGCGGCAGGCTGACCCGCGCCGCAGCCGGCGGCCCCGCTCTGGCCACCGCGGCGCGCGGCGTGATCCGGTTGTCCGGCGACCACCCCACCATGGGAGTGGTGAACGACCGGCGCCTGGCGGAAAGCGATTTCGAGGCGCTGGGGCGGTACCTCGACGAACACCGGTTCAAGATCGCTCCCATCCACACCCGTTCGTTGTTCGTCCATCGAAGCGGCAAGCGACTGTACGTTACCTACTGGTGCGAACTCTGCTCGATTCGCACTTACACACCCGGCCCCTGCTGGTGCTGCCAGCAGGAAACCGCGCTCGACCGGCGCGAAAAAGTCGACTCATGAAGCTACTGATTCCGGCGCTGTTTGTTCCCCTTATGTCCCTTGCACAGAACTACACGGCCGAAAAGGCGATGGAGGATTCCATCGAGATCGTTCGCCTGGCGGACGCCGCCCGGCGGATGGAGGTGCGCATCGCGCCCTCGCTCGGCAACAACTCCTACTCGATCCAGGTGAACGGGCAGGAGATCCTCTTCAGCCCCTACAAGACGCTGGGCGAGTGGAAGGCCAAGCCGGCGCAGGCGGGTAATCCGTTCCTCTCGCCGTGGGTGAACCGCCTCGACCAGGACGCCTACTACGCCAACGGCAAGAAGTACCTGCTGAACGCGGAGTTAAAGAACTTCCGCCACGACCCCAACCGCAAGCCCATCCACGGACTGGTGGTCTTTGCCAGCCAGTGGAAGGTGACCTCGCTCAAGGCGGACAGACGCGGCGCGGAGGTCACCAGCCGTCTGGAGTTCTGGCGCGAGCCGGACTGGATGGCGCAGTTCCCCTTCGCGCACGCCATCGAGATGACCTACCGGTTACAGGAGGGCACTCTCGAAGTCGAGACCGCCGTTGAGAACCTCTCCAGCCAGCCGATGCCACTCTCCCACGGCTATCACACCTACTACCGCGTGCCGGATGCTCCCCGGGACGAATGGAAGGTCTGGGTGCCGGCGCGCGATCATGTGGTGATCAACGATCTGTTGATCCCGACCGGCGAATTCAAGCCTGTCACGCTACCCACGCCTGTGCGGCTCGGCGACGTGAAGCTCGACGACGGATTCACCTCGCTGGTTCGCGGCGCGGACGGCAAGGCTCGGTTCCGGGTGGAGGGCAAGCGGCAGAGCATCTCGGTGCTGTTCGGGCCGAAATACCCGGTGGCGGTAGTCTATGCCCCGCCGGGGCGGGAGTTCATCTGCTTCGAGCCGATGACCTGCGTCACCAACGCCTTCAACCTGGCGCAGGCGGGGAAGTACCCGGAACTACAGAGCGTCGCCCCCGGCACAACCTGGCGCGAGAGCTTCTGGATCAAGCCGGAAGGGTTCTAGCCGCCGGGGCTACTTCTTCTTCGGCGCTGGCGTGGCCGCGGGCGGCGTGGCGGGCTTGGCCGCCGGTGTTGCCGGAGCCGCGGTCCCGGAGGCCTTGTCGTAAATGGCGACGATGTCCTGCGTGATCTCGAACTCGCTCGACACGTAGAGCACCGGCGTCTGCGGCGAGCTGATGTCCAGAATCAGCGTGTAGCCCTTGTCGCGGGCATACTTGTCGATCACCGCCATCAGGCGCTGGCCCAACTCCTGGAGGATCTTCTGCTGCGCCTGCTCCATTTCCGCCTGGGCATCCTCGGTGTCGCGGTTCAGGGACTTGGTGAGCTGGTCGATCTCGCGGATGAGCTTCTCGCGCTGATCGGCGGACATCGTGTTGCGGCCCTTGTTCAGGGTGTCCTGCAACCCCGAGATCCTGCTCTGTTTGCCTTCGAGTTCCTTGCGCTTGGGATCGAACCGGGTTTGCAGCTCGGCGGCGGCCTTCTGGCCATCCTTGGTGCCGATAATGGCGTTCTGAATGTGGATGACGCCAACCTTGGTGGAGGGCGCGGTCTGTGCTCCGGCGGCGGTGGCCAGGGCGGCAGCCAAGAGAGTGGCGGGAAGTGCCTTCATTGTCACAGTAAAAGCTCCTGAATTCGTTGATCCTAGCATACTTCGTCGCGCCGGGCCAGTCCTCTAGAAGGTGCGGCTGATGGTGAACCGGAACGTCTTGCGCTTCTCGTAGAACGCCGTCGGAGTCCCGTAGGTGGCGACGGCCGAGGCAAACGTCTCGTAATTGGGGAAGAAAGAGCGGTCGACGACGACCGGCTGCTGGAGATACGTCCGGACGATTGTCGGGTTGTAGGCCCAGTAGAGCCGGAACGGCGCGTTGACCACCGGCATCATGACCTGCAACTCCAGGCCGGTGGAGGTGCGCAGCTTCTGTGTTTCCGGCGCGAGAATCGCCTGCGTGCCGAACCCGGCCTGCGGGAACAGTCCGTTCAGCTCGTCCACACGGCTGGACTTCATTGCCAACTGGCTCATCCGGGTTACCCGGTTCACACCGGCATCGAAAAAGGCGGCCAGGGTGACCGGTCCCGCGATCGGGATCCGGTACTCGAAGTTACCCACAAGCTGCGTGTCGCCGCCGGGGAAGATGAGTTGGTAGATGGGGATGGTCTGCGTGACGCTGGTGAACGACTCCACACCATTGACGATCACCTTCTGCTGCCGCGCCGAGCCGTCGGCGTTCAGCACGTTGACGGTGGCGGAACTGGGCACGTAGGCGATGGGACTGATGCCCCAGATCTCGAAGCCGCGGACATCGTTCTCCCCGCCCATGTAGAAGCGGTTGAACGGAGGCGCCAGCTTTCCGCCGTACCCGGTGAGGAAGCGGCCCAGCCCGTGGAAGCCGATCACGTGTCCCTTCTTGAAGCCGGCGCGGAAGTACTTGGCGTCCACCGTCGGCTCGATCATGTTGACGCTCCCCCCCAGAACGCTGCCCGCGAACGAGGTGGCAATGTACAGGCTTCTGCCCCGGGTGGGCGTGATCGGGTGATCGACGGTGTTGTAGGTGTAGGACGGGATGACGCGGCTGGTGGTGATGCCTTCCAGAGCGTTAGGGCCGCCCAACCCCTGGAAGTTGATGTACTCGAAGTATGTCTTCGACGCCGTGGTCAGGGTTGTGTACTTCGACTTGTCCCAACCGTAGGTCAAGCCGACACGGGCAAAGCTGCGCCGCAGCGGGTAGCTGGCAAAGACCGTGAACCCGTGCCCGTTGGACACGTAGTTCATGAGGTTGTCCTTGCCGAGGGCCTCATAGTAGGGAATCAGGTTGCGCCCGGACAGCAGCGACACCTCCACGCCCTGGTCGTAGTTGAACCGCTGCATGTAGACGGTGAAGCCGACTTGGAGCGGCCGGTCGAGGAAGTAGGGCTCGGTGAAGCCGAAGCTCACCTCGCGCAGCCGGTCGCCCAACTGGGTGGAGACGCTCAGGGTCTCGCCCAGACCGAGGAAGTTGTTGGTGGAGTACCCGAAGCCGACAAAGCTGCCCGAGATGCCGGACACGCCGCCGTTCAACTGCACCTGGTTCTTGCCGCGCTCCTTCACCTTCAGCGTGATGTCGACCGTGTTGGTCTTGGTGTCGCGCTTGATGTCGGCGGCCTCGTTTTCCTTCAGGGCCTCGAAGTAGCCGAGTTGGTTCAGCCGCAGGATGCTGACCTCCCACAGGCGCGTGTTGTACATGTCGCCTTCATCCAGCAGCAGTTCGCGACGAATGACCTTGTCGCGGGTGGTCGAATTGCCCGAGAAGTCAATGCGGCGCACGAAGAACTGTTTGCCCTCGTCGACGCTCAAGGTGAGGTCGATGCGGTCGCTGTTGGGCACCGGCTGGAAATCGGGCTCGGGAACGAAATCGATGTAGCCGAACTCGCCGTAGAGCTTCCGCAGGTTCTCCAGCCCCTTGCGCAGCTTGGTGGTGGAGAAGACCTCGTTCTCCTGCATGCCGAATACCTGCCGGATCAGCGGTTCCGGACTGCGGAACAGCTTCATGCCCACCACGTTGATCTTGTTCAGCCGGTACTTCCGGCCCTCTTCGATGGGCACGATCAGGTCGGCGCGCTTGCCCGGCTTGTTCATGTAGAACAGCGGGAAGCGGAACTTGCCGCCGCCGACTTCGCGCATCGTGACGGTGTGCTCCAGGGCCCGGACCGTGAAGTAACCGCGCTGCTGGTACCAATCGCGGATGCGGTCCTTGTCCTCTTCCAGCTTGGTCGAGTCGAACGACTTTGCGAACAGGTTCTCGAACAGGATGGACTTGGGCAACCCGATGGGGCGCAGATTCTTCATGGCGCGGATCACCGCCCGGTCCTTGAAGACCTTGTTCCCCTCGATCTGAATCCGGCCGACCTTGACCTTCGGGCCTTCGTTCACGCGGAATGTCACCTCCAGCGAGGAGGGCGGGATCTGGCGGATCTCCGGCTCCACAGTGGCGTACTGCCGTCCGCGCTCGGCCAGGTACTCCTTCAGGACGATGACGGCCCGCTGGACCTTGTTGGGATCGTACTGCGACTCCACCGACAGGCCGACGCGGCGCTCCTTGAACCGGTCCAGAATCTCGGAGACCGTGATCGACTTGACGCCCTCATATTTGATCGAGCGGACCACGCGGCGCTCGACCAGGACGAAGCGGACGATCCAGCCGGTGGTTCCGGCCTCGCGCTCCAGCCGGATATCGTCGAACCGGCCCGTGTTCCACAACGCCATGAAGTCGCGGTGCAGAGCGTCCTCATCGAAGCGGTCGCCCTTCTTGCTGAAGATCAGCGCCCGCAGCGTGTCCTGAGGGACGCGACGCGAACCCCGGAACTCGATGGCCTCGATGATGTTCTCCATCGCGGCTGGTTTTGGAGCTTCCACGGCCGGCTTGGGAGCTTCGAAGGCCGGCCTCTCCGCGGGGGTGGAGGCGGGTTTCGGCGGCTGCGCTGCCGTCTTGGGCTCGACCGGGGCCCTGGGGACCGTTTCAAAAGGGCTCTGCTGCTGCTTCTTCTCGGGTGCCTGAGGGGACGGGGTGCTCGGCTGCTGCTGGGAGGCTGACGCCCGCCCCGTGGTTTCCAGAGCCGAAGTGATCAGAAGGCAGACCAGTAAGGGGCTCAGGCTCCCAAGCCTGGGAAACATCATCTAAAGCCGGTTCCTTTCCACTCTACGCCTAGTTCAGGACGTCCACGGCCGCCTTGGGGTTTCAGCCGGCGCGAGATCGAATCCACCATTCTAGCAGAAGGAGATTCGGCGAAACGCCAGCCCTCTGGCTGCCAAGCCTCCCCCCCAAGGCCGTGGCCACACCACACCTGTCCGTGACCACGGAAGAAGAGTAACCCGTAATGTGCCCGCGCGGTTGCGGTTGATCCAAGAATCGAAGCGGGCCTCTGCCCGGCGGCTTCTGTTACATGAACTTGTACTTGCCGGGCACTGGGACCGGCG
>CAYOTD010000212.1:0-7702 GCA_964406685.1 uncultured Solibacteraceae bacterium
ATGCCCTTGGCCTTCATCTCCTCCAGGTCGCGGGTGATGGAAGCCGGGCTCATGTTGCCGTTGTGCCACCACCAGTAGACCCACGGGCGGGAGATGGTGGGCGGGTCGCGGAAGGCGTCTTCCAAGGGGGGAGCGGCCCACAGGCAGGCGGCCCAGGCGGAAAGCAGTAGCGCCAGCATGGTTTTCATGCGGAATCTCTCCTCGCGGCTATGTTCAAATAGTGCACACCAATCACACAAGTACCAAGGCACTACTACAGCGTGCGGGGGGAAAAGTCAAGCGCCAGGACACGCCGAATCGCGCCGTGCCGGGTGGGGGCTCCCATAAGGAATCCTGCTTAGGTTCATAAGCGATTCCTGTTGACGATTCGGATAAGTGTTTGCTAATTAAGGTAGGTACTGTTTGTTTCAGGAGTCCCGCCCGAGGGCGAGGGCTCGGGGGAGGTTCGCGTGAAAAAGATTCTATTCGCAATCGGTCTAGTTGTGCTGGTCCAGGCGGTATTGATGGCGCAGGCCACAACGCAGGTTGGGGGCGTGGTGACCGACCAGACCGGCGCGGTGGTGCCCAACGCAAACATCGATCTGGAGAATCTCGACACGGGATTGAAGCGCTCGGCGGTGAGCGACAGCTCCGGGGCGTATTCGTTTCTCCAGGTGGTTCCGGGCAACTATCAAATCAAGGCTTCGGCCAGCGGTTTCCGCAATCTGACCATCGCCAACATCCGGCTGCTGGTGAACAATCCGGCGACGGTGAACGTGAGGCTGGAGGTCGGGCAGGTTACCGAGACGGTGGCGGTGAGCGCGGAGGCGTTGCAGGTGAACACGGTGGACGCCTCGATTGGCAACGCCATCGGCACGCGTCCCATCCTCCAGCTTCCGCTGAACGCGCGCAACATTGTGGGCCTGCTGGCGTTGCAGCCGGGCGTGGTATATAACACCAGCGAGAATCCCTCCACCACCGACGATCGCAGCGGCGCGGTCAACGGCGGCAAGAGCGACCAGGCCAACGTCACGCTCGACGGGGTGGACGTCAACGACCAGATGGATCGCAACGCCTTCACCAGCGCGCTGCGCATGACGCCGGACTCGGTGCAGGAGTTCCGGGTGACGACGATGAACTCGAACGCCGACACGGGGCGCACATCGGGCGCGCAGGTGGTGATGGTCACCAAGGGCGGCACCAACGAGCTGCACGGATCGCTGTACGAATACCACCGCAACACGGTGACGACCTCGAACGAGTACTTCCTGAACAGCACCGGGGTGGAGCGGCCCAAGCTGATCCGCAACATCTTCGGCGCCTCGGCGGGCGGGCCGCTGAAGAAGAACCGCATGTTTCTGTTCGGGAACTTCGAAGGGCGGCGCGACGCCAAGGACTCCAGCGCGGTGCGAAACGTTCCCACGGCCAGCATGCGGCAGGGCATCCTGCAATACCAGCGCCGGGACGGCAGCACGGCGACGGTGACGCCGGAGGAACTGGTGGCGCGCATCGACGGGGCGGGATCGATCAACCAGGCGGCGTTGAAGTTCATGCAGCAGTATCCGCTGCCCAACGACACCACGGTAGGCGACTCGCTGAACTTCAGCGGATACCGCTTCAAGGCCGCCACGCCGCTGCGGTGGAACACCTACATCGCCAAGTGGGACTACGTTCTCGACGAAGGCAACAAGCACACGCTGTTTGTTCGCGGCAACCTGCAAAACGACAACGAGAAGGGGATGCCGCAGTTCGACGGCATGCAGCCCAACTCGGTGACGCTGCGCAACAACAAAGGCATCGCCATCGGGTTGACCAGCCTGCTGCGCTCCAACGTGGTCAGCAACTTCCGGTACGGCTTGACCCGGCAGGGCCTAGAGACGACGGGCATCATGAACTTCGGCGACGTCCAACTCCGCGGCCTGGACCAGCTTGTCGGGCGAACGTTCGGGACCGCGGCCATTATTCCGGTTCACTCCCTGGCCGAAGACCTGAACTGGACCAAGGGCTCGCACAACATCCAATTCGGGGGAGTGGCGCGCTGGATCCGGAACAAGCGCAACAGCCGGGCCAATTCCTATTCCTCCGCCTCGGCCAACGCCTCCTGGCTGGTGGGCAGCGGCAACGTATTGAACACGCCGTTCCCGGATCTCAACCCCAGCTCGGTCACCTACTGGCGTTACGCCGTTAACGACGTGTTGGGCCTGGTGACGCAAGGCAACGCACAGTATAACTACAAGGTCGACGGAACCGTGCTCAAGCAGGGCGATCCGGTACTGCGCAATTTCGCGTCGGAGGAGTATGAGTTCTACCTTCAGGACACCTGGAAGGTGACCCGGGCGCTGACGGTGACGGCTGGTTTGCGCTGGTCGCTGATGCCGCCGATCTACGAAGCCAACGGACAGCAGGTTTCGCCGAACATTCCGATCGGAGACTGGTTCAACCTGCGCGGCAGCCTGGCGCAGCAGGGCAAGTCGCAGATGGAAGCGGGACGGATTTCGTTCATCCCGAAGGACCAGGGGGGCCGGGATCTGTACCCGTACCACAAGAAGAACTTCGCCCCACGGCTGGCGATCGCCTATTCGCCTCAGGGCGCTGAGGGTTTGAGCAAGTTCTTTTTTGGCGGCCCGGGCAAGACGGCCATCCGCGCGGGCTGGGGGATGTACTACGACCTGTTCGGCAGCGGCCTGATGCGCTCCTACGATGCCACCGCCTTCGGCCTGTCCACGGCACTGACCAATCCCTCGGCAACCCTCACGGTGGCAACAGCGCCGCGATTCACGGGTATCGACCAAGTGCCCAGCTCGATTCTGCTGCCCGCGCCGGCGGCCAAGTTCCCGGCGACCTATCCGGACGCTTTCGCCATCACCAACGGGTTGGACGACACCATCGTCCCGCCGTACAGCATGGCGGCGAACTTCTCCATCGGCCGCGAGTTCGCCGCTGGATGGTTCGTTCAGGGGTCTTATGTGGGACGGTACTCGCGGCGCTCGCTGGTGCGGCGCGATGCGGCCATGCCCACGGATCTGAAGGACCCGAAGTCCGGGCAAACCTACTTCGAGGCGGCGACGATTCTGGCGCGGCAGGTGGTGGCGGAAGTCCCGACGGCCAGCGTCCAGAAGGTGCCGTTCTGGGAAAACATGTACAGCAGAGCGGCCACGGCTACCATGACGGCCACGCAGGTGGCCTACAGCCGTTTCGCGGCCAACTTGTGGGACTGGACCTACGCGCTTTACCAGATGGACACGGGCGCCGGGCAGGGCAACTGCACCGCGCGCGGCCGCTGCTCCGACCTGGGAGAGTACGCGTTCTTCCACCCGCAGTTCTCCTACCTGTCGGTTTTCAGCTCGGTGGGTGGGGGCAACTACCACGGTGGCCAGCTCACCGTCAGGAAGCGGTTCTCCAACGGCGATACGATCGAGGGGAACTACACCTTCTCGAAGTCGACCGATCTCAGGTCGAGCGTCGAGCGGAGAACCTACAGCTCGGGTGTCCTGTGGAACCCCTGGCAGCCGGGGCTGATGAAGGGCGTCTCGGACTACGACAACACGCACCTGTTCAATATGCACGGTGTCTACAGCCTTCCCATCGGCCGGAAGCAGCGCTACCTGACCGATGCGAGCCGGCTGGTCGACCTTCTGGTGGGCGGCTGGCAGGTTTCCGGCGCCTGGCGCTGGTCGAGCGGTTTTCCGATCAGCGTCTTCAGCACGGGGGTATGGCCGACCAACTGGAACAACAACAACTGGGCGCTGTGGAACGGCAACCAGTTTGAGCGGAAGACCACGAAGAACGCCCCCGCCGTTTCCGGCGATGGCGGTCCGAACCTGTTCCCGAATCCGCAGGCCGCCCTGGATGCCTTCGGGCCGGAGTATCCGGGCGGCATCGGCATGCGAAACGGGATCCGGGGCGACGGCGTGTTCAACCTCGACGCCAGCCTGGCCAAGCGGTTCACGATGCCCTACCGCGAGTCGCACTCGTTGCAGTTCCGCTGGGAGGCGTTTAACCTGACCAACACCACCCGGTTCGACGTGTGGGACGCCTCGCTCGACATCGCCATCACCGGTACGTTCGGCAAGTATTCGAACACGCTCAGCAACGCGCGCGTGATGCAGTTCGGGTTGCGGTACGAGTTCTGAGGGCGGGCGGCGAAAGCCGCCCGCGCTTGCTCGTCGGGAGAAGGAGTCCGGCGCTGGGAAGAACGCTCCTTGAGGGGAGCGGGTGGGGTTGCAGGCAAGAAGACAGTTTGGATTGAGTCCAAGGGGGAAAGAGGCAGGACCGCACTCCTTCTCTCAGCCAAACGATACTTCCTGCGATGGCGCCGGCGCCCGCCGCGGTGCCGGAACTTATTGAAAGAGCGGGAGATCGAGCTTCCGTCTGGGCGTGAACGCCCGGTGGGCATAAAGAATGGCCGCCGGAGGGTCGATAGGTAAGTGGCGGGTGTGGAGCCCGCCTTGGATGCCGTCGGACCGCGTTCTCTCCCAAGAGGAAATCGACAATGTATTCCGCAACCTGAGGGATTCGGGCAAGACCGACGACCCTGCCAAAAAAGCGCAGGCTTACGACTTTCGCCGGCCCGACCGCATTGCCAAGGAACAACTGCGGTCGATCCACCTGCTGCATGAGAACTTCGCCCGGGGGCTGGCATCGAGCCTTTCCGCCTACCTGCGCGCCTACGTGATTGTGAACCTGGTCTCGGTGGAGCAACTCTCCTACATGGAGTTCTCGCGCTGCCTGCCGTCGCCGACCTGCATGGTTTCCCTACGCATGAGGCCGTTCGACGGCAACGCGGTGCTGGAGTTGAACCCGGCGCTGGTGTTTCCGGTTCTGGAGATGCTGCTGGGGGGATCGGGCAAGTCCACGGCGAAGGTCAAACGGGAGAACACCGAGATCGAGCAGAGCGTGATGGAAGGCCTGCTGCGCATCATCCTGCACGATCTGAAAGAAGCCTGGCAGGCGGTCACCGACATCGACTTCGCCATCGAGAAGCACGAGACCGAACCGCAACTGCTCCAGATTCTGGCGCCGAACGAAGCGGTGGTGGCCATCAGCGTGGAGGTGCGGATCGGGGAGACCTCGGGCATGATGAACATCGGGCTTCCGTCCATCATCATCAAGATGCTGCGGCAGAAGTTCGATCAGCAGTGGTCGGTGCGCAAGAGCGATTCCACCGAATCCGAGCAGGCGCGGATTCTGCGCCTGATCAAGCCGGCGCCGCTGCGCATCGACGCCCGCTTGCGGGGCTCCAAGCTGGCGGTCGACGACCTGCTCAAGCTGGACGAAGGCGACGTGTTGATGTTCGACTACCCGGTGGACCGCCGGATCGACCTCCTGGTCAACCAGAAGCTGAAGCTAAAAGGCCGCGTCGTGTCGACGGACCGCAAGCGGGCTTTTCTGGTCGAGGAAGTCCACAAGCCGGTGGAGTGAGAAGCGGCGGCCGGGGCCAGGTCTCAGGCTCCGGCGCGGAGATCTTCCAGGACGGCCTCGGCCGCGCGCCGGCCCGAGGCGAGCGCTCCGTCAATGGAGGCGTGCTGCCTGTGGTCGCCGCAGATGTAGAACCCGGAGGCGAGGCGCACCGGCAGCGGCTCGACGGGGATCAGCGGCGGGGCCTGGTCGGGCTGGGCGTGCGGGACGCGGTAGACGGCCAGCCGCTTCCACCGCTTCACTTCGCGGCCAAACCAGCGGGTCAGTTGGCGGATCACGGCGGTCTCGACCTCCTCTTCGGTGGAGGTGAACCTGCCCAACACGGTCACCGACACCAGGGCCTGGCCGGCGGGGGCGTACTCCGGCGCCACCTGGCTCAACACGCAGAGGTGGTTGACGGGGCCGCCCCGGCTGTTGCCGTTCAACACGAGGATGGGCTCTTCCACTGGGGGCTCGGGAGCGGCGAAGTAGAGGCAGGTGGCCGAACGCGAGGAGGGTGGCGGGATGGCATTGGTGAGGCGGGCCGCCTCCGGCCCCTCGGTGGCGATGACCACGGCGGAAGCCTGGAGGATCTCGCCCGAATCCAGGGTCACCTCACCGGGGCCGGCCGCCACCACGCGGGTGTTGAGCCGGATCGAGCCGGCCGCCAGGCGACCCGCGATCTGCTCCGGGATGGCGCCCATGCCGCGCGCCGGGATCGCCACGTCGCCTTCCAGCAGCATCCGGTAGAGGAACTCGAACATGCGGCTGGAGGCGTGCAGCTTGGCATCGAGAAAGACGCTGCCGAAGAAGGGCTGGAAGAAGCGGGCGATCAGGGACTCCGAGAATCCGGCATCGCGCAGCATCTTGGAAGCGCTGGTTTCGGGACGCTCGAAGATCTCGGCCAGCGGAACCTGCCGCAGGTCGCGGCGGAAGCTGCCCAGGCGCCACTTGTCGGCGAACCGGCCGATGCGGGACCCCCACCCGCCGACCGCTCTCCAGGGATGCCTCCACGGGTCGGACACGGCGTAGAACTCCCCTTCGTACCGCACCGAGGCGCCGGGCAACAGATAGCGGAGATCCAGAGACGGATAGTCCAGGATCTGTTGCGCCTCGGGGTAGGCGGTCAGGAACACCTGGAAGCCGCGGTCGAACTGAAACCCGTCGCGGGAGTCCGTGCGGACCCGCCCGCCGACCCCGTCGGAGGCCTCCAGCACGGTGGCGGCGACGCGCTCACGGTGGAGGTGCAGCGCGCACGCCAGACCGGACAGGCCCGCGCCCACAATCACAACATCGGGATTCCTCATCATCAATCTTTCCGGCCTCAGGGCTCGCGAGTGGCGGAAGGGGACATTCCAAACCGCCGCAGAAGAAGATACTCGGAGAGGTTCTCGGCCGTCAGCAGTCCTACCAGGTTCTCGCCCTCCATGACCAGCGCACACGCGCCGGCGTGCGCCATTTGGGGCAGGATCTCCGACAGTTCCTTGTCCGGGTCCAAACGCAGGTACTCGCGGCTCATCGCGCCCGCCACGTAGGCCTCCGGTCCCTCCATCGCCATGGCGCGCAGCAGTTCGGTGCGCCCCAGCAGCCCGGTAACCTGGCCGCTGTGCACGACCGGGAAATCCTGTTGCGAGGTTTCCAGCAACAGGCGGGCGGCGTCGCCGATGGTGTTGCTGTGCTCGAGGACGTGAATCCGGCGCACCATGGCGTCCCGCACCGGGATTCCCTGCGTCAGCGCGCGGCCGATGGCGGCGGCGCTTTCCTGCGCCGCGCCCAGGTAGACGAAAAACGCCACGAACACGACCAGAAAGTGCATCGAGAGCAGGCCGTAGAGGCCCATGCCGAAGGCCAGGAAGCGGCCCGCCCGCGCGGCGATCTGCGTGGCGCGATCCTCGGGCATGTGCAACGACAGAATCGAGCGCAACAGCCGGCCGCCGTCCATGGGGAAGGCCGGCAGCAGGTTGAACCCCGCCAGCACCAGGTTTCCGACGGCGATGCGCTCCAGCAGGTTGGCGTCGGTGGGCCGGAGCAGGGTGGCGAGGCTGACCAGCGAGCCGGTGGCGTAGAGCCAGGCCAGCAGCAGGCCCGCGATCAGCAGGTTCACGCTGGGCCCGACCAGCGAGATCCAGAACTCCTCCCGCGGTCTCGGATTGCGCACCAGGCGGGCCACCCCCCCGATGGGAAACATGACCACTTCCAGGGTCCGGATGCCGAGCTTCCAGGCGACCACGGCGTGAGCCAACTCGTGCAGCAGAACCGAGCCTAGCAGCGCCGCGATATAGAGCACGCTCATCAGGCTGGACTGTTCGCCGCCCAGGCCGATCAC
>CAYOTD010000212.1:7712-8035 GCA_964406685.1 uncultured Solibacteraceae bacterium
AAACACCAGCAGGAGAACAAAAGTGAAATGCAGCCGCAGCGGCACGCCGAACATGCGGAACGCGCGCACGGTACCTGTAATCGAACTCTCCCGAGCGCCCGGCGGCGCGCTGTTAGACAAGTCGACCCCCCATCTGCCATCGCCGTTCCCCGAGCGGCGGGATCCGCCTCATCCGCCCGCGGCGAACGCTCCAAACTAAAGATAGCAAAAAGGGTCCTAGACTGGCTAAGAGAGGAGCGAGGCGGCCTTGCAGGTCGAGTTTCATCGCGCTGGCATCCACCTGCCGGAGATCGGGCTCTGGCTGGACCCGGCGCGGGACGTGC
>CAYOTD010000213.1:0-8018 GCA_964406685.1 uncultured Solibacteraceae bacterium
CAGGTGGAGCCTCCCGAAACACCCTCACCCTACGACGATCTGGAAACCCCCGCCATCCTACGCCGCGAACGCCGCCTCTTCCAATAGCGCCCGGCGCCGCGTCGTGGCGCACGCTTCGGCCTGCCGCCGCGGGCTTCAGCCCGCGGCCTCTCCGGGCGAGAAGAGAACCCCGACGGCACTCGCGGATCACCACTACCCCGCAAGCCCTCCGCGCTTCCCCGCCCGCCTACTCGAACGGCTCCACCCGCATCAGGTCGGCGTTGGAAGGCGCCATCCGCACCACGAGCAGGCTACGACGGTCGGGCGACAGCGAGAAGGGGCCGCTGCCCACCGGCGAAAGCGCCTCGGGATAGTCGGCCACAGCTTCCCGCCGGCCGGAACCCAGGTCGTAGTAGTAAAGCGTCTGGCTGTCGAGGGAGTTGGGCTTGCTGCCCAGGTAGTAGACCCCTCCCGCCGCCGCCGCCCAGCAACTGGTGCAGGCGGGCACCAACCCGTCGAGCACCCGGGCGGCCTCTCCTCCCTCCGCCGGAACCCGCCACAGTTCGCTGGCGCTGGGATCGCGGACGAAGTACAGCGATCGCCCGTCCGGAGCGAGGCCCAGCGACAGTCCGCGAACCGCCGCCACCTCGCCCGGCGCTCCGCCCCCCGCCGGAATCCGCACGATGCTCGCCGCCGCCCCCGCATAGATCCACTTCCCGTCGGCCGAGAACACCGGATGAATCCCGTTGGCGCCCAGGCTGCGCACCGTCCACCCGCCGCTCTCGCCCTGGCGCGCCAGGTGGATCTCGCCGCTCTTGTGGTTGTTGAACACCAGCGAGCCGCCGTCCGGCGACCAGCGGCCCACCGACGGAAACAGGTTTCCCCGGGTCACCTGCGCCGGATTGGAGCCGTCGGCCTGGCTCACCCAAAGCTGCTCTTCTCCGCCGCGGTCCGAGCGGAAACAGATGCGGCTGCCGTCCGGCGAGTACTGTGGCGAGGCGTCGAGTCCGGAGGAGGCGATCACCTGCGTCCACGTCTTCTCTTTCAGGTCGAGGCGCCAGATATTGCGGTCCTGGCCCAGCACCGAGTAAACCAGCGTGGGCGATTTCCGGGCCAGGGAGAGCTGGATCGGAAACTCGCCGTAGACCCCCGTGGCGCGCGGCGCGGCTCCCTTCCCCCTTGCCCCGGCGCGCAGGCTCCACAACCGGAAGACTCCCTCGCGGCTGGAAGCGAACACCAGTTCCTCCCCGTCCGGCATCCAGTCCTGGCCGCTGATCTCCTTGCCGTCCCGGGTCAACTGCGCCGCCGCCCCGCCCTCCGGCGAAATCGTGAACAGCTCCTGGTGCGCGCGGCTGATGTAGCGGACAAAGGAGATGGTTCGCCCGTCGGGCGAGAACCGCGGCTCCAGGTCGCCCCCCACCACGTTGGACGGCGCGGTCAGCCGCCGCCGCCCTCCATCGGCCAGCGAAATCAAAACCAGTCCGGCCGGGTCCCCCGCCGAGTCGGAATGCGATATCACCAGCAGCCGGCCGTCCCCCGACCAGTCCAACCGGCGCAAGTCGAATCCATAATCGCCCGGCGCCAGCCGGCTGACCACGCGGTCCTGCCCCCCCTCCAGCGGCGTGATCACCACCTCGGTGGCCTCCCGCTCGATCCTCAGATAAGCCAGGGACTTCTCATCCGGCGCCCACACCGGGCTCGAATAGTGCCCCGCCCCGCGCGTAATCGAACGCGGCTGCGGCGGCCCTCCGGCCTCCTGCACCCAAACCCCGCCCGGCTGGTTTCCTTCCCGCGACCAGACGAACGCCACGCGCCGCCCGTCCCGCGTCACCGCCGGTTGGTGTTCCCTGCCCGGCAGCCGGGTTAGTGGCGTTACCAGGACCGGGGGGCTAGCCGCGGGCCGGCTCCGGCCCCCGGCCATCCAGATCGCCCCGGCCAGCACTGCCACCCCCGCACCCGCCAGCGATAACCAGAGGGCTCCGGATCGCCGGCCTCTGCCCACCCCCGTGGCGCCGTGCGCCTCCGGTGCGCTCGCCGGAACGTGCTCGGACAGCGTGGCAGGGCCGGTTAGCCGGTAGCCGCGCCCGGGGTAGGTCTCGATGTGCGCCGCATCGCCCGCCCGCGCCCCAAGGACCTTCCGGACCACCGCGATGTTCTGCGTCAGGTTGGCCTCGTCCACCACGCGGTCCGGCCACACCGCCTTCATGATCTCGTCCTTGGTGACCACGCTTCCCGCATTCTCGGTCAGAACGAGCAGCGTCTCCACCGCCTTCAGGGTCAGCTTCACCGGCGTGCCCCCGCGCAACAGCACCTTTGCCGTGGCGTCCAGCGTGAATTCCCCGAAACTGTACAGCCTCTTTTCTATCAATCGCTTCTACAGGCCTCTTAGAATCTTCTTAGAAAATTCTTATGCCGCTCCTATTGTAATTGATGCCGGTGTCTGGCAACTTGGCTGACGGAAAACAAGCAAGGCCGGCAAACTTGGGGAGTTCCGGACCTTGCAGTTGCTGCTTTCAGGGACCATCGAAGGGGTCGATACGGAGTCTGCAAAGAACTTATCTGCGCTCGCGCTATGCCTGCGATGAGATTTGGAGGCGTGGGACCGCGAAATGCGGTGCCGCCTGTGCCGGTTGGATGGATCGGCCCGGCGGTATAGATGAGGATTCGGTAGTCCCAACAAAGGCCGCCAAGACGGTTCGTGGCGCGATCCTGGTTGGGCGCCTTCAAACGAAAGGATAAAAACATGAAGCACTGGATTTTCCCGCTTCTCGCGATTCTGCTTCTGGCCGCCGCTGCGCCTGGCTTGGCCCAGGATGCTCGCGGCGCCATCGTCGGCAAGGTTATGGACCCCAGCGGAGCCGTATTAACGGGCGCCGAGGTCGTCGTGACCAACGTGGCCATGGGCACCAAGACCACGATCAAGACCAACGCGGAGGGCCTGTACCTGGCCCCGCTCCTGCCCCCCGGCCTCTATCGCATCGAGGTCACCGCGCAGGGGTTCAAAAAGGCGGTGCGCAGCGACGTCGAGGTCCGCGTCGCCGACCGTCTGGACATCAGTTTCACCCTGGAAATCGGCACGGCCGAACAGGCCGTCACTATCACCGCCGAAGCCCCCCTGATCAACTCCGAGTCCGCCTCCCTGGGCACCGTGGTGGATTCCAAGCGCGTCTCCAGCCTGCCCCTCTCCTATGGCAACCCCTTCCTGCTGATCGGGTTGACCGCCGGGGTGACCTTTAACGGCAGCGTCCGCCTCGACCGCCCCTTTGAGCCCACCCACATCGTCAACTACTCGATGGGCGGAACCCGCGGCAACCTGAACGACCTGACCATCGACGGGGCGCCCTCCACCGCCACCGCCAACGCCAACGAGGTGACGGCATCCTACGTGCCGCCCACCGACGTCGTGCAGGAATTCAAGGTGCAGACGGCCACCTTCGACGCCCAGTTCGGCCAGACCCAGGGCGGGGTGACCAATATCAGTATCAAGTCCGGCACCAACGACTTCCACGGCACGGCGGGCTACTCCTTCTACCGGCCCAGCATGTTGGCCAACGACTTCTTCAACAACAAATCCGGCCTCCCGGTCCCCGACTTTAAGTTCGACCGCTGGGGCGGCTCTCTCGGCGGCCCCGTCCGGCTCCCGAAGATCTACGACGGCCGCAACCGGACCTTCTTCATGTGGGGCTACGAAGGCATTCACGACGCGCGCCCCCGGCACGACGACTCCACCAACACCATCCCCACTCCCGCCATGCACACCGGCGACTTCTCGGCCCTGCTGGCCAACGGCGGCTCGGCCTACACCATCTACGATCCCGCCACGCGCGTGCAGGAAGGCAGCCGCTACCGGCAGACGCCTTTCCCCAACAACATCGTTCCCACCGCCCGCATCAGCGCCGTGGGCGCGGCCCTGATCTCCTACTACCCCACCACGGAGAAGAGCCCCGGCCATCCCCTCGGCCTGAGCAACTACCGTGACGCCAGCATGACGGAGAAGGTCAAGTACTACAACCACACCTGGCGCGTGGACCAGAACCTGGGGGACAAACAGCGCTTCTTCGTCCGCTACAGCACCTACGTCCGCAACAGCACCTACAACAACTACTTCGACAACGCCTTCATGGGCGTCCGGTTCTGGTTCTACTCCAAGGCGGCCATGATCGACCACGTCTACAACCTGGGCCCCACCATGGTGCTCAACACCCGCTACAGCTACAACCGCTTCATTCGCGGCACCGACAGCCCGGAATCCGCCGTCGGCTTCGACCTCACCAAGCTCGGCTTCTCCCAGCAGTACGCCAGCCAGGTTCCCAAGGACATCGTGCGCTTCCCGCGCATCAACTATGCCAGCACCAGCTATATCAGCAATGGCATCGGCGGCGAGCAGCGGCCGGTGAACAACCACACCGCCTCCGCCACCCTCACCAAGATCGCCGGAACGCACTCCCTGCGAACCGGTTTCGAGTTCCGCGCGTACCAGGAAGGCGACCGCTTCGTCGCCAACCAGCAGACCGGCTCGTTCACCTTCGGATCCAACTGGACCCGCGGGCCGCTGGACAACTCGGCGACCTCGCCTAGCGGCTACGGCCAATCCATCGCGGCCCTCCTGCTCGGTCTGCCCAACTCCGCCCTGATCGTTCGCGCGGCGGACTACATCGAGCAGTCCGAATCCTGGGGCTTCTTCATCCAGGATGACTGGAAACTGACGCGGAAACTCACCGTGAACCTCGGGCTGCGCTACGAGTTCGAAACCCCGCTCCAGGAACGCCACAACAAGAGCACCCTGACCTTCGATCCCACTTACGTCCAGCCCATCTCCGCCGCCGCGCAGGCCAAGTATGCCACCCTCTATCCCAACTACTCGGGTGGATTCGCCGAACTGCCGGTCAGCGCCTTCGCGCTCAACGGCGGCATGACCTTCGCCGGCGTGGGCGGCAATGACGGTTCTCTGTACAACACGCCGAAGAACGTCTTCATGCCGCGTATCGGCCTGGCCTACCAGGTCACCCCGAAGACCGTGGTGCGAACCGGCTTTGGCATGTTCGCCGGCTTCCTCGGCCAACGCCGTGGCGACGTCTACCAGAACGGCTACACCCAGAACACCAACATGGTGCTCACCGTCGACAACGGCCTGACCTGGGCCACCACCATCGCCAATCCCTTCCCCAACGGCATCACCGAACCGCGCGGCAACGCCGACGGCTACCAGACTTTCCTCGGACAAGGCTTCACTTTCTTCAACCAGAATCCCGAAGTGCCGATGACGGCGCGTTGGGAACTGGGCCTCCAGCACGAGCGCCGCGGATTCGCCTTCGAGGCCAACTACGTCGGCAGCAAGAGCGTCCACCTCGAGGTGACGCGCAACATCAACGCTCTGCCTCTGAAGTATTGGAGCACCTCGCGGACGCGCGACGACGCCTGGAACAACTACCTCTCCGGCAGCATCGCCAACCCGATGGTGGGGTTGCTGCCTGGGAACACCCAGGGCATTTACACCGGCAACAACACCACCCGGCAGACCCTGCTGTCGCCTTACCGCGCCTTCGGCTCCAACGCCATCAACACCACCGAGAACACCGGCTACTCCTGGTATCACGGCCTCCAGATGAGCGCCCAGAAGCGCTTCTCGAAGGGCTACACGATCATGGGCAGCTACACCTTCTCGAAGTGGCAGCAGGCCGTCAACCTGTTGAACGCCGTCGATCCGCTGCCCATCCGCGAGATCTCCGACGCCGACGCCCCGCACCGCATCAACGTCAGCGGCGTCTGGGAGCTTCCTCTCGGCAAGGGCAAGGCCGTGCTCGCCAACGCCGGTCCCGTCCTCTCCCGCATCGTGGGCGGATGGCAGGCTTCCGGCATCTGGGGCCTTCAGAGCGGCTTCCCGCTGGCCTGGGGCAACAACATCTACTACGGCGACCCGGCCAACATCCTGCTTCCCTTCGATCAGCGCACCCCCGAACACTGGTTCAACGTGACCGGCTTTGAAACCGCCAGCGCCAAACAGTTGCTCGGCAATCAGCTTCGCTGGTGGCCCTTCCGCTTCAGCCAGCTGCGGCGGCAACGGCAGAACAACGTCGACCTGGCGGTGATCAAGGACACCCGGATCGCGGAAGGCAAGAACATCCAGTTCCGCGCCGAGGCCCTCAATGCCTTCAATCACCCCTACTTCCCCTCGCCCAACATGACGGTCACCACCGCCCAGACCGCCACCGCCACCGGTTTCGGCCAGATCAACGCTTCGACCCAGGACAACTACGCGCGCCGGATTCAGTTGAGCCTGCGCTTTATTTTCTGATCTCCCTCGTAACGGGGCGTTGAACGCAACAGGTCCCGGAGGTCTGATAGAATCTGTCATTCGACAGATGAGACCTCCGGGACTGGTTGCGGAACTGATTGCGGAATTCCTCGGCACGGCCGTGATTCTGCTTTTTGGAAACGGCGTGTGCGCGATGGTGACGTTGTTCGGCACGGGCGTGCCCGGCGAAGTCGTCAAGGGCGGCTACACCAGTATCATCTTCGCCTGGGCCATCGGCGTGACGATGGGCGTTTATCTTACGGCGCGCGTCTCGGGCGCGCACCTCAACCCCGCGGTAACCCTGGCGTTGGCCGTTTCCCGAGGCTTCCCCTGGAAGAAGGTCGTTCCCTATTCGCTGGCGCAGATCGCCGGCGGGTTCGCCGGCGCCGCCGTCGTCTTCTGGAACTACCGGCTGGCCTTCGCCGCCTTCGATCCAGGGCTCGAAAAAACCGGCGGCATCTTCTGCACCTTCCCCGCCTTTCCCCACTCGTCCTGGACCGGCTTCCTCGATCAGGTCATCGGCACGGCGATCCTGCTGCTGCTGATCTTCGCCATCGTGGACGACCGCAACCAGTTGCCCTCTTGGCTCACGCCCATCCTGATCGGAGGTGTGGTGTTGGGCATCGGCGCCTCCTTCGGCGCGTTGCACGGCTACGCCATCAACCCGGCCCGCGATCTTGGCCCCCGTCTCTTCATCACCCTGGCCGGGTTCAGGAACAACGGTCTCACCGACGGCAGCGGCGTCTTCTGGGTCCCGATCCTGGGTCCGATGATCGGCGGCGTGCTCGGCGGGTGCCTGTACGATCTCGCCATCCGCCGCTGGCTGCCGAAAGCCTGAGCACCGCCCGGCCTTCGCGCTATAATAGACGTTTTGCGCCCCGGCGTCTCCAGCGGAGGTGTGTATGTTTCTGAGCGTTCGTGAGATGGAGCTGAAGAAGCTCCGGTTTGAGACCGCTTATCCGCCGGGAGAGATTGAGTTTATTGACAACCAGCTTCGCCAGGTGGGCCCGCTCGAGGTGAGCGGGGAGGCCGAACTGCTCGGTGCCACCCGGGAAATCCGTGTCTGCGGCCGTTTGAAGGTGCTCCTGGAGACGGATTGCGACCGTTGCCTCAACCCGGCGCGGTTCCCGATTGATTCCGTCTTCGACTTGTACTACCGGCCTGAAGGCACCGGAATCCGCTCCGAGGAGATCGAACTGGAAGCGGGTGAGACCGAGATCGGCTACTATGCCGGCGACGGGCTGGAATTGAAAGAGATTCTTCGTGAGCAGGTCCTGTTGGCGCTGCCCATGCAGCGCATCTGCCGCGAGGACTGTAAAGGAATTTGTCCGGTCTGCGGAAAGGACCGCAACGCCGGCGACTGCGGTTGTGTCGCCCGTCCGGCTGATGATCGCTGGGCCGCGCTGAAGAACTTGTAGCCGCGCCGGGCGCCAAAGGCCGTATTCTTGAAGGAAACGATTCATGCCGAACCCAAAACGACGTCATTCGAGCCGCCGCACCTCGGCGCGCCGGACCCACGATTCTCTGCGCCGCGCCGTCATGGCCGAGTGCCCCAACTGCCACGAGCCCAAGCTCCCCCACCGGGTCTGCCCGCATTGCGGTAAATACAAAGGCCGTGAAGTAATTGAAGTCGCCGAGGAATAGCGCGAGAATCGGATCTGACTTCGGCCCCTGCCATGCTAACGATTGCCGTTGACGCCATGGGTGGCGATTACGCCCCGAAGAGCGAAGTCGAAGGGGCGAT
>CAYOTD010000214.1:0-8012 GCA_964406685.1 uncultured Solibacteraceae bacterium
CGCTCTGATCGGCATCAGATCGGAATGACTGATCGACATCATCGGAATCCCCACGAGCGCCGCATCCTCTCCTTCGACGAGACCGCGCGCGTGCTGGCCCGCCTGGAGGAACCCAACAAGCTGGTGATCGAAACCTGCATCGCCACCGGCGCGCGAATCTCAGAAGTCCTGGGCCTGAAGTGGAAGCACCTGAACCTGACGGCGGCGACGATTAGGATCGAGCAGCGCGTGTGGCACCAGGACATCGGTCGCCCCAAGAGCGAAGACAGCCGCCGAGTCCTCGGCATCGGCGACCTCGCCGCCCGCTTCCGCGAGAAAGCCGCCACGGACGGCGCGAAACCCGACGCCTGGGTCTTCCACCAGAAACGGTCCCAGGACAAGCCGCTCTGGGACTCCGGCGTCCGCGACGCGCTCCACCAAGCCGCCCAGGATGAGGGCTGCGACTTCCCCGGCCTGGGCCCGCACTCTTTCCGCCGCGCCAACATCACATGGCGGCAGGAAGTCGGCGGCAGCGCCATTGAGGCATCCAAGATCGCCGGTCACCATGATCTGGAGATGACCGGCGAGTACACCTTCGTGGCGCCGGAGCGGCAGAACGAACTGACGCGCCGGATTCAGGCGAAGTTGGCAACAGCCGCCAACAAGCCTGGGGAACAACCCAGCGGGCCTCCGACACCAGCCCCGCCAAATCCGTCCGAGGCTCCGCCGACTCTCGCGGACGTGGCTCTAGCGACGCACGTTATCCAGTAGTGCCCAAGGCCAAGTGGGTGACCGAGGTTTCGTTCAGCGCTTCTCGCCGGAGGACCCGCTGCCCTGGGAGCCGGACGGAGGAGGAACGGCAGATCCTCCCTGAGGCGGCGATGGCGGCTGCGTCGAAGCAGTTGGCTGATAGCCCTTCTTGACGGTGTTAGGCTGCCATCCTTCATGCAGACTGCCGCTCTGCTCGCCCGTAGCGCCCGCCCAGCCGTCGTTTACGCGGGCTTTCCCGCTGCTGTCGTCTGGCATTTCTCTGTGATCTCCTTTTCAGTACTGAAGAATTCTACCGCAACGATGTCCTTGGCAAATAGGATCACACCCCTGGATTGCTGGATCTTGTGACTGAACCGGCACTCATCATCAAGTGCCCAACCTTGCTCCAGATAAAGTTGTGGCTCAGCAGGGTCTGAGGAGGCGAAGGAGTCTGCTCCGAAGTATCCGCCGATCTTCCGATCTTTCAAATGGACGACTACCCAGCAAGGTTCGCACTTGCTGAAGTAGTAGTCCCACGGGCGCAGTATTGGGTGGGAGAAACGCTTGACGAACCAGCGGGTCTTCCGAACCGCGAACAGGAGAATCGGCCAGCCAATCGGTGCGAGGATGAAGACGACCAAAGCCGCCAGGCCGCGCAGGAACGGTGGGCGTGCGGCGGCTTCCATCCAATAGAGGAGCGGGCTCAAGGCAACGTAGTTCACTGCGCTGTACGCAACAGCCTCGAACACGCTCTTGGAGAAATCGCGTCGCTCCGTCGGTACGAGGAGGTCGTAAACCCGGATCATGAGAAATCCAGGGACGAAGAAACCAAGGAACAGGATCAACGTCGACGATTGTTCGAACAGCTTATCCATGTGGCAACTCGGTCATGCCGCGCGCTCGCGTTCCAGGAACGCGAAGCCGTTCTCGCGGAAGTCGTCGAGCGAGGGGAACTGCTTGTCGGCGGCGCTTGTGATGCGGGTGCGGTCCTTCTTGGTCAACCCGCCTTCAAAGTCCTGGTGGACCATGACTGTCTTGAAGGAAAGCCGCCGGCGCTGGAACTCCAAGCAGGAGATGGTGGCCAGGCGGGCCTTGTCGTTATCCTTCACGCCGAACAGGTAGAGCGGGCGCGGACCGGCGTCGAACTGGTAGTCGACCTCGTACTCGTCGTGGTCCGGGATGGGTAGCACGCGGGCGCGCGGGTTGAACTCGGCAAGTCGGTCTTCGATGAACTCGGCCAGTTGCTCGTAGAAGAGGCTCTGGATCACCTCGCGCTTGAAGAACTGCATACTGGAGACCTTCGCCACCGTCTGCGCGAATTGCAGAATCGCCGGGTAGAGCCGCTCCGGTTCCGCCTCGATGTACAGCCGCCCGTCCTGCTCCGCGATCCGGTTTTCGGCCAGGATGCGGTTGAAGATCCGCAGCTTGTTCTCCGTGTCCAGGTCGTAGTTGTAGGTGAGCCGCATCAGGGTCATGCCGTGGTCGCTGATGCGCACGCGGGCCGACCCGTTGCGCGGCTCGTCGATGAAGATGTCCACCATGTCGCCGTCTTCGTGAAACAGCGGGGCGAGCACCTGGACGACGCCTGGCCGGCGCTCCCGGAATGCCACGTGACCGTTGAATTGCTGTTTCAATAGCTCCATTCCCGTCATGGGATTGGCTCCTGTTCGGCGAAAGGCAACGTGCCCTGGGCGATGTCGGCGAAGTACGTCCGCGCATCGGTGACGTTCGTTGTCCTCAGAAAATACTGTACCGCCTCTTCATAGGACGCAAAATCCCGGTTCACGGCTGCCGCCTTTTCGGGCCGCTGGCCGGCATCGATCATCCCGGCGTTGGCGCGGTGGACGTGGAAATCGCAGTGCGGGTGGTCCGGGTCGAAGGAATCGTTGTAGTTGCCGTGCGGTCCGTTGCACCGCAACAGCATAATCTCCCCGGTGCCGTCTTTCGGGAGAAACGCCAGGCCGATGGAGAAGTTCTCCGGCAGGTCTTCGTTGCGCCGCATGAAGACGCGGAACTCCAGTTTCCCGTCGGCCGACTTGAGCCGCATGTCGTTGCGGTAGTGCCCGCGATCCAGCTTCAGATCCCGTTTCGGCGGCTCCGAGACGACCTTGGCGCAACCGATCAGGTTGTCGATTTCGTCTTGGGTGTAGCGGCGCGGTTCGACGGGCATGATCAAAGCTCTCCACGGAAAGCGCGGTCGAGGATGGCGGGGAGCAAAGCATCGAGTTCCGCCGTGGTCCGCGCCTGCAATTGCTTCATTGCTTCCACCTTGCCGCGGATCGATTCCACGTAACCAACGATGCGCCGCTGTTCAGCAGGGGGAGGGACTGGAACGGGCACCTTTCTCATGTCCGCAACGTTAAGTTCGGTTAGCCGGAAGCCGACCTTCTCCCGTTTCCAGTCGCCCTTCTCACGGCTTCGAAGCTGAAGCTGTCCTTGTGCTCCCCGCAGGTAGGCGTACAGATACTCGGGACTCACCAGATCGCGATTTGGCCGGGCAATAGCAACATGGCTGTCGGTGGACGCCCGGCGGTTGCCACCTGAATAAAAGGCGACCCGGCCCAAGCATCCTGCGGCGGAGCAAGCGATCAGATTGTCCCCCGAACGGGCAATCGCCTCATCCCCCACTTTGGCCGCAGCGTCTGGCGACAGGGTGATTGTGGAATCCACGTACCGGCCCATCTGTACATGCTGGGTCTTGATGAGGTAGTGATCGGAAGATCCCTGCTTCGTCTGCCGCCCCCGCGCGAGGAATGTGGTCACCTGCTCCAGTGTTGGAGCATCTGCCAGGAGTTCGGTCGGCCAGATTCTAAATTCCTCTGCCGCAACTAGAGTTTCTACGGACGTAGATGTAGCCTGACGAAGGCCTTTCGCGGCGTCAATCTTCGAGTGAAGATGGCCAATTCGGGCGACAATCCGCTGCTGCTCGTCAATCGGCGGAAGCGGGATCTCCATTGCGAGCAGCTTCTCTTCCTTTAGCCGATTTCGGCTGGTTGGCGTGCCCCCGGTACTCAACCCCAGAGCCTCGTTCCACGCTGGCAACCGGCTGAAGTATCGCCAGAGATATCTGCCGTCCAACCTTTCTGGATCGACCCGGAAACAGGGGAATTCGTTCGAGACAAAGCAGCCTTCGTCCTCTTGAGAGGCCAGCGCGAAGGAGCCCTTCCACGCGAACAAGCGATTGTAGACGAAGTCGCCCTCGCAGACTCGATACAGCTTCACGGCCTGGATGCTGGAACCTTGCACGACGTCCTTTACGTACAAACCAAGCGCGTACCAGCGCGCGCCCAACAACTTGTATGTGGCGTCAGGCCGCACCATCTCCGGGCGGCTGACAGGCCGCAGCACCTCGCCCAACTTCACCAGCGGCCATCTGCTCACTTCAGCGGCTCCGCAAGCAATTGCTGAATCTCGCGAATGATCTCGATGATTCGTTGCTCCTTGCCGAGAATGTCGGCTGCCAGTTTCTCTGGTGGTTGATGTTCGAGGTCCTCGGCAGCGTTGGGATTCTTGACATCGAGATTGCAGCCACTCGCTAACAGGTCCGCCGCCGGGACCTTCCACGCCCGTTCGTTGTCCGCACGCTTCTTCCACCACTTGAGGCAGTCTGCGAACTCCTCGAACTGAATCGGCTGCGTCTTCGTGTAGTTCTTCTTCCCCTCGGGCAAGGGCTGCTCGTAATACCAAACGTCCTTCGTTGGCCCGGACCTATCGAAGAAGAGCAGGTTCGTGGGAATTGACGTGTACGGGGAAAAGACGCCGTTGGGGAGCCGGACAACCGTGTGGAGGTTAAACTCTTTCAGTAAGTCTTCTTTGATCCGCGTGCAAATGCCCTCGCCAAACAGCACGCCGTTGGGCACGACCACGCCAGCCCTGCCTGGCTTCGGTTGCCTCCGCAGCTTGCGCATGATGAGTTGCAGGAACAACAGCGCAGTTTCGGCGGTCTGCTTATCGTCTGGGAAGTTGGACAGAATCCCGCGCTCCTCCTCGCCGCCGAACGGCGGGTTCGTCATGATGACGTCCACCCGGTCGCGGTCGCCGATCTGCGCCAGCGGGAACCGCAGGCTGTTCTCAGGATCGATCTTCGGCGCCTCCAGGCCGTGCAGCAGCAGGTTCATCTGGCAAAGCAAGTACGGCAGGGGTTTGGCTTCGCCGCCAAAGATGGTCCGCTCCTGGAGCATCTTCCGGTCCTGAACCGTCTTGCACTGCTTCTCCAGGTGGGCGTAGGCTTCCACCAGGAACCCGCCCGTCCCGCACGCCGGGTCCAGCACCGTCTCGCCGAGGCGCGGGTTCAGCACCTCCACCATGAACCGCACCACCGCGCGCGGCGTGTAGAACTCGCCGTTCTGGCCGGCGGCGTCGCGCATCTCCTTGAGCATCGACTCGTAGAGGTGGCCCAGCGTGAACATCTCCTCTTTGGCCAGGAAGTGGATGCCGTTCACCTTGTTGATCACGTCCCGGAGCAGGTAACCCGAGATCATGTTGTTGGCGACCCCGGAAAACACCGTCGCGATCACCTGCCGCCGCCCGCCGTTCCCATTACCGCCGCGCAACCCGCGCAGGTACGTGAACAGGCCCGGCCCTTTCTTGCCATTCGGCAAGACGGCTTCTTCCTGGTTGATGAAGGCCAGCAACTCCGGGCCGGTGATGCCGTCTTCCTTCGCCGCCCAATCCCGCCAGCGGTACGGCTTGTCGATCGACGAGCGGTACTTCTCACCGCGCAGGTCGGCGCGCGATTCCTCGATCTGCTCCATGTCATCCAGGAACTTCAGGAACATGATCCAGGTCAGCATCGGCAGGCGGCCGAGGTCGCTCGACAGGCCCTTGTCCTTCCGCATGATGTCGCGGGCGGATTTGATCAGGCTGCCCAGTTGTTGCGCCGTGGTCAGCGGCGCGTGTGTCTTCGCTTTCGCCAACTACTCCTCCGTCTCCTCCTCCGGATCGGGCACGTAGACCCGCCGCAGAGGAAGAATCCCTTTGTACCGGGAATCGAACTTCTCGTAGTGCGTGAGGATCAGGTCGACAAGGTCGGCGCCGTCGATCAACCGCAGGTTGGATTTGCCCCGCGCGAACTGTTTCGCCTGGTTCGTGAACGTCCCGAGCGTCACCAGTAACCCGAACTCCTTCGGGTCCACTTTGCCATAGAGCGAGGAGACTACGGGATCGCCGACGTTCGATGCATCGCTGCTCTTCACCTGCACTTTGATGATCGGCGGCTCGAAGCCCAACTCGTCGCGGTGCGCGATGATGTCCACGCCGCCGTCCGTGCCCTCCGGCGAGAGCCGGGTCCGGTAGCCCATGGTGTTGAGCAGGTGCGCCACGAAGCCGGCGAACGGGTGGCCCTTCAATTCCTGGGCGAGCGTTTTCAGAATGTAATCGCGGGTGGTCTCTTCGATGTCGCTCTGAACCTGGGTGACCGTCTCGTCTTCCTTCACCGGCACTGGGGCGGTGTTGCCCTCGAGCGCCGCGCGGAACTCCTGGGCGTAGTTCCTGATCTGGAACAGGCTCATGGCCGATCCCATCTCGTAAAGAGCGCCTTGGGAAAACGCGGTACGGGGCAGGCACTTCAGCCACTCCACGGAACGGGTGCTCGGGTAAGGGAGCAAAGATGCGTTGTAGACGTAGGGTCCGTTCACCAGCCCGATGTGGATCTTACGGTCGTGCTTCGATGGGTAGACGACCAGGTCATCCGGCTTCATTTCGTGGACGAAGCGGAAAAGCTGGCCGGCATTGGTCGGCACGGCGCCGGGCTTGTAGTTCGGATACGTCTTGGCGACGGCGGTCTTGAACGCCTCCCTGTCGGGCGGGATTTTTGATAGGTCGCCCATCTCCTGCCAGCCGAGAGCAACTACGTGCTTCTGCATGAACAGGCTGTGGGCGTCGCCTGTCTTGCCAGCGTGAATCCCCCAAATCGGTGTGTTCGGTTTCATCGTCGTTATGCCGCGTAAAGCAGCGTCTGCAAGTCGTTAACGGCCTGGCGCAGGCGGTCGGAGCCGCCGAAGAGGCGGGAGATCTCCATCACGTTGCCGCGTTCGGAAATGGGCGGCACCTCCAAAATGTCGGGCAGCAGGAACTGCGCCACGCCGTGCTCGGCGTACTTGTCGAGCAGGTCATTGAGTACGGCCTTTGCGTCCGCTCCGAACTGATCGAAGAAGTCCTTCTTTTCGCTGCGGAGCCGCTGTGCGCGCTCGCGGCGTGTCCGCAGCGGGGCATTGAAGGCCACGTGGCAGAGCAGGTCGAACGGGTCGGCGTCGGGAGCGGCGGCGGCGCGCGCCAGTTCCTCGAAATCTACGCCGCGATCGGCGAGCTTCTCGATAATGGCCGCCCGCGCCTTCGGGTCGGACCAGTCGCGCCGCAGGTCCGCCGCATTACGATAAAGCGTTCGCACGCGTTCCGCGGTGTAATCGGTGAACTTCACCACCGTCAACTGGCGGCCGTCCGGATCGAGCTCGTAAACCAGGTGCGTGACGACGTCCACATAACCGCCGTCGAAGTAGTACTTGCGGTGGCTGTCCGGACCGTCATCAATGATCGGCCCGCCGGGCGGTTCCGGTTCGGGCGGCTCCTCCGGCTTCACCGTGATCGTAGGCTTAACTGGCTTTCCTTCCTCGTTCACTTCCTCCTGGGTCTCGATGGACGGGTCGCCGTCGAAGGCTGGATCGGCGAATAGGCGCGTTGCCGAGCCGGTGTAGTCGAGGATGTTGAAGAACAGCTTACCGTAGTCGTCCCGCACCCGCGTGCCGCGCCCGATGATCTGTTTGAACTCGATCATGGAGTTGATCACGCGGACCAGGACTATGTTCTTGCAGGTGGGAGCGTCGACGCCCGTGGTCAGCATTTGGGACGTGGTCAGGATCACCGGGCTCTGGCGCTCGAGGTCCTGGAAGTTGCTGAGGTGTCCACGGCCGATGTCGCCCTCGTTCGACGTGACCCGGCAGACGTAATCCGGATACTGCTGCACCAGGTCGGAATTGAGATTGACGAGCGCCTGGCGCATCTCGGCCGCGTGTTCCTGATCGACGCAGAACACGATGGTCTTGGCGAACGGGTCGGTCTTGCGGAGGAACTCGGTCAGGTGCTTCGCAACGCATTCCGTGCGGGCGCGCAGGGCGACCCGCCGTTCGAAGTCGTTGGTGTGATACTCCTCGTCCGGGATGTCGCGGCCATAGCGGTCCAACTCGCCCTGGCTGGGCCGCCAGCCGGCCGCATCCCACTGCGTGATGACGCGGTGGACGCGGTACGGCGCCAGGAAGCCGTCGTCGATGCCTTGCCTGAGGCTGTAG
>CAYOTD010000215.1:0-7990 GCA_964406685.1 uncultured Solibacteraceae bacterium
CCTTCGAGGCGCAGAGTTTCAAGAAGCTCGTCAAGAGCAACATCCAGGTCCGCGCGGCCGAGGTCGTTCGCGTCGATGCCGTGCTGGAAGTCGGAGCGGTCGCCGAGACGATCTCGGTCACTGAAGCCCCGTCGTTGATTCAGACCGAGACGCCGCAGGCGGCGTCCGCGTTTTCCGGAAAGAACCTGCTCGACTCCGCCCTGCCCATTCCCTACGGCGGCCGCGTGGCGGACAACCTTCCCGGCAAGGTCATGCCGGGGGTCAGTGGCGATTCCTGGGACATGCGCATCAACGGCTCCACGAATTTCTCCAAGGAGACCCTGATCGAAGGCGCCAGCGCGGCCACCTACCTGTCGGGATTTAGCGGAGAGTCGTCGCCCTCGGTGGAAGCGCTCCAGGAGCTCAAGGTGCAGGTGGGCGGCGTCTCGGCCGAATACGGCCGGACCCAGGGCGCCGTGTTCAACTACACGATGAAGTCCGGCACCAACCAGGTGCATGGCAGCGGCTACGGCGGCATGAAGAACGAGGCGCTGAACGCCAACGGTTTCGCCAACAACTCCCGCGGCGTCAAGCGGCCCTACCAGCGCATGTTCAACTATGCCGGCAGCTTCGGCGGTCCCGTGTATCTGCCCAAAGCGTACGATGGCCGCAACCGGACGTTCTTCTTCACCGCGTACGAGCGGTATCGCGACCGCGACAGCCGGCTTGGCGCGGCGACCTGGACGTACCCGGTGCCGGAGTTCTATCAGGGCGATTTCAGCCGCCTGCTGGGCGCCGGCACGGGTCTGAAGGACGCTCTCGGCCGCGACGTGTACAAGGGCGCCGTCTACGACCCGGCGACCTTCCGGCAACTGGCCAACGGCCGCTGGGTTGGCGAGATGTTTCCCACCAACCGCATTCCCGCTTCCCGCATCAGCAAGGTCGCGGGGAATCTGAACGCGATCGCGCAGAAGTATTACATGCCGCAGGTCAAGGACGCTTCGGGGCAGTATCTGCTCCAGAACAACGCTTATTCCAGGGTCACGAACCAGCCCTCCTTCGACCAGTACAACTTCTCGGTCAAGGCCGACCACAACGTCAACGACTCGCACAAGCTATCGGGGATCTACAACTACACGGGGCGGCCCCGGGTGACGCTGTGGAGCGGCTATCTGTGGAACCAGGCGGAGGACAACGGCGGGCCGCTCACCCGCGGCCAGAAGCAGGATCTGGTCAACACGCTCGGCCGGCTCTCCCACACCTGGATCGTCTCGCCGCGGCTGTTGAATCACGTCACCCTCTCTTACAACCGGTCCTACAATCCGACCACCGGGCTCTGGGCGTCGGTCGACGGCGCCGCCGAGCTCGGCATCGCCAACCTCCACACCACCGGATACCCGCAGATCGAATGGGGCGGCGGACCCTACGTGAGTCTGAACACCCCCGGTTACACGCGGAAGAACGTGCAGGCTTACATCGGCTCGGGGTTGCTCGACACGATCAGTTTCTCCAAGGGGCGCCATTTCATGAAGACGGGGATTGACCTCCGCCGCAACCAGGAGAACTCCCGGCCGGGGCGGAACGTCACCTTCAATTTCTCGGCGCTGGGGACCTCGATCCCCGGCGAGACGTTCGCCGGGAACATGACGGGATACTCCTTCGCCAGCTATCTGCTCGGAATCGTCCACTCGGGCAGCATCAACGATCCGGTGGGAATCGGTGACCGCGTCCAGTACTACGCCCTCTTCTTCCAGGACGACTTCAAGGTGAGCAACCGCCTCACTCTGCAACTCGGGCTGCGCTGGGAGTACCAGCCTCCCGCCACCGAGGTGGCCAACCGCCTGTCGAGTTGGAGCACAACCAGGACCGATCCCATCAGCGGCCTGAAGGGAGCCTACGAGTTCGCCGGCGACTGCGCGCAGTGCACCGGGCGGAACTACTTCGGCCGGAAGTCCTGGCGCGATTTCGGCCCACGCGTCGGACTCGCCTACCGTCTGAACAGCAAGCTCTCCCTGCGCGCGGCCTACGGGATCATTTACGAGGCAAACCTGTTCAACTACTACGACGGCACGGGGACGCCGCTGAACAACGCGACCTCCAATGCCTGGAGCGGCACCTACAATCTCTCGCCCGATTCCGTGAATCCCTGGGCGGGCATCTTCAACTGGGATAACGGATTCCCGGCGAACCGCAAAGTCTCCGCCGTGATGGATCCTTCCTGGGGCAACACGTCGCGGCCGGGCATGATCGATCCGGACTACGGTTTGAGCCCTTACGTCCAGCAGTGGAACTTCAACATCCAGCGGGAACTGCCGGGCAAAACGATCATTGACATCGGCTACCTCGGAAACAAGGGGACGCGGCTGCGCAACGGGCTGCTCAAGGCCATTAACCAGATCCACGCCGAGGCCCTTTCCACTTACGGGCGCGCACTTACCAACGCCGTGACCAACGAGACGCAGGCGCGCGCCAACGGCGTTGCCTATCCTTACCCCGGCTTCCGCGGCACGGTGGCCAGCGCGCTGCGCGAGTATCCGCAGGTGGTGGGCAACAACACCGTGCAGGTGTACGGCGCGCCGCTGGGATTCTCGAGTTACCACTCGCTCCAGGTCTCGGTGAACCGGCAGGTGAGCAAGGGCCTCTCTGTTTTCGGTAACTACGTCTGGTCCAAGGCTCTGACCAACACCATCTCCTCGATGGCTTCGAAGAACAACGCGCCGTTCGATTACTACAACCTCGCCCTGGAGAAGACCTTCTCCGACGGCGACGTCCCGCACGCCCTCAAGCTGACGTTCTTCTGCGACCTGCCGTTCGGCCGCGGAAGGGCCCTGTGGGCGAGTGCGCCGCGCGCGGTCAACTTCCTGATCGGCGGCTGGAACGTGTCGGGCATCGCTAACTACATCTCCGGCACGGCGCTGAGCTTCACGGCCAGCACGCCGCTGTCCAACGGCTGGAACGGTGGCTCGAACCGCGACAACGTCCTTCCCGGCGACCTGAAAGCCGCGGGCTTCGACAAGTCCAACTTCAACCTCGCCAATACCGCCGCGTCCTCCAACACTTACATTAATAAGTCCAAGTTCTCCCAGCCGGCCGCGCTCACTCTCGGAACGGGCGCCAAGCGCTACGGGCAGCTTCGCGGCTTCGGCACGATCAACGAGGACCTCGTCTTGCGAAAGGCGTTGATCGACCGGGAGCGTTACCAGTGGCTGATTCGCGTCGAGATGCTGAACGTGTTCAACCGTTCCACTCTGGGCGGGATCACCACCGGAGTGAACAACGCCCTGTTTGGGCAGGTTACCAGCATCAGCGGCTACCGCCAGGTGCAGTTGGTGACGCGCTTCGAGTTCTAGGAACGCCGGCCGGACTGCTTCCGGCTGCGCTGGAGATCCTCGCCCGTGTCGCCCAGGTGGCGCTCCATGGCGGCCATGGCTTCGCCGCTGTCGGCGCGGCGAATCGCCTCGAAGATCTCCTCGTGCTGGCGAAGGCGTCTCTTCACCATCGCCGGACCGGCGAAACTGGCGCGGCGGCTCTCCGCCAGCAGTTCCGCCAGCGGCTCCAACAGGAGGAGGAAGACCGGGTTCTGAGCCGCACGGGCGATCTCGGCATGGAAGGCGACGTCGGCGTCCACATAGCCTTCCGGCTGGTCGGGCTTGGATCGCATCACCTCAAGCGCCCGGCGCAGAGCGTCGAGATTCGACTCGCTCCGGCGCCGGGCGGCCAGACCGGCGAGGGTGACCTCCAGGCTATGGCGAACCTCCAGCAGGTTCTCCAGAACGTGCGCTCCACGGCGCAGGGCCACGCGCAACGAGTCGGCCACCGGCTTCCCATCCGCCTCCTGAACGACGGTTCCGCGCCCATGCTCGATCCGGACCAGCCGGCGCGATTCGAGGTTCTTGACCGCTTCGCGCACCACCGTCCGGCTGACGCCCAGCGTCTCTCCCAGCTCGCGCTCGCCCGGCAGCAGGGCTCCGGGCGCATACTCGCCCGAGATGATCCGCTCCGATAGCAGGTCCGCCACCTGGCGGTGCAGCGGCACGTTCTTTTGGATCGTCTGCATGTCCCCGGCCCGTCTACCGATTGTACGGTGCCGGCGCCTAGAACATCATCCTCAGCGCCAGTTGCACCTGGCGGGGATCGTTCTGCTGTCCCGACACTCTCCCGAAGGAGGAGGAGCCGAAGGTGGTGTTCGGCCCCGAGAACAGCGGCGTGTTGGTGAGGTTGAACGCCTCCGCCCGCAACTCCGTCCGGAACCGCTCGCCGATCCGGAACGACTTGAACAGGGAAAGGTCGATGTGCGAAGCGCCGTCTTCCCTCAGATTGGGATGCACGCGTCCCAGCGCGCCGAAAGTGTAGCGGGCCGGCAAGGTGAACTGCGAGGTGTCGAACCAACGCTGGATACTGCGATTCGAGCCCAGATCCGCGTTGCGTCCGGTGGAATCGGGAGTCTGGTTGCCGCCGCTGGTGGTCACTCCCGCATAGGCGGTATTGGTGGCGGTGGTGAACCGCAGAGGCAGTCCTTTGGAGAACGTGGCGATCCCGTTCACCTGCCACTGTCCGAGCAACAGGTCCAGCGTGCGGTTCCAGGAGGAACCCAGTCGCTTGCCCTTTCCGGCCGGCAGTTCGTAAGTGAAGCTGGCGACCAGGCGGTGCGGTTGATCGTGAACCGCCAGGCCGTAGTCGCAGCGGATGCAGGTCCAGTCGCGGATGTCGTTCCAGTAGCTGTCGAAGAATCCGCTGCCGCCGGAGGCGTCGGTCAGCGTCTTGGACCACGTGTACGAGCCGAGGATGCTCAATCCCGCGGAGAACCGCTTCTCGAAGCGCGCCTGGAGCGCGTGATAGTTGGCGCTGGCGCCGGTGGCGTTCACGTAGGCGCCGCGGTTCAGGTACTGCGGATCGGGCTTCAGCAACTGGCCGAAGGCGATGGTGCGGCCCGCCAGCGCTCCGGCGGTCGCCGGGATGTAGCCGTAGAAGGGATTGGCCACCTGCTCGAAGATGCGGTCCCCGTATTGCTGAAGCTGCTCCGGTCGAAGCACGTTGTAGCGTCTGAGGACGATGGGCAGATTCGTCGCCTTGTTGCCGGCGTAGGCAACCTCCATCATGAGATCCTTGCCAAGACTCCGCTGCACGGTGAAGTTCCAGCTCTGGTTGTAGGGTGTCTTCAGGTTCTGCGGCCAGCCGCCATAAAGCTGGACGCCGATGTTGGTCAACAATCCGGCGAAGCTTCCCGTCACGGGACTGAAGCCGGCGGGGAAGGGGTTCTTCAGGAGATTGAGAGGCGTGATGCCATCGGCGGTGGCAGTCCACACGGTCTGGCTGTCATACCCCATCGTGAAGTGGGAGTTCACGCTGTAGGGTGGGATCGCGTAGAAGACCCCGTATGCCGTCCGGATCACGGTCTGCGAGTCCAGGGTGTACGCCAGGCCGATGCGCGGGCTGAACTGCCGCGGGAACGGGTCGCGGATGGCGCGCCGCCCCAACCCGCCGCCGGCGGCGGCGAAGTAGTAGCCTCCGGTCAACTCCATGCCGATTTTGTCCGACAGCGGATTCCGGACGTCGGGATCGATGGCGGCGATGCGGTCGAAACGATCCGTCACGCCGGTCTCCAGCTCCCAGCGCAGCCCCAGGTTGAGGGTGAGCCTACGGCCAACCTTGATGTCGTCCTGCGCGTACAGGGCGTAGTAGCGGTTGCCGAGCGCCAGTAGGGCGGTGGTGTTGAGCGAGCCGTCCGCGCCGGTTCCGAGAAGGAAGGAGGCGTAGCCCGCTCCCGCCGCCGCTGCCGCCACCCGCGGATCGGGCCCCTGCGTCATGGCGCGCGTGAAGCTGAAGTAGCCGGCCGGGTTGTTGCCCTGTCCGAAGTTGACCAGGTTGATGCGCGCATCGATGCCGAACTTCAGGCTGTGGCGCGAGACGACCTTGGAGAGGTTCCCGAGGAAGTGATGCGTTGTCTTGAAGCCGCGGTAGACGTCGCCGCCCGCCGGGCCGGGTCCGGTCATGTCCTGAATTGCGAAGCTCGGGAAGACGTGGTAGTTGGCGATCTGATCGATGGCCGCCGGGAGACCGAGAGTCGTCGCCAGGAAGTCGCCGCCGGCTACCGAGCGGTCGTTGACCACGCGGCTCAGGCCGTAGCGGAGGTTGAGCACCATGGTTGTTCCCAGGGTCTGCGTGTAGTCCGCCGCGGCGTTCTGCTTGCCCTCCATCATCCGTGAATTGCCGGGATTGGCATTGTTGCCCCACACGTTCGGGTTGCCGTAGTCGTAGTCCATGCGGGAGTAGCGGACGAACATCCGGCGCGAGCTGGTGAGGTTGTGATCGACCTTGAACTCGACGCGGTCGTGAGGCTCCCTCCGCCCGCCGCTGTAGACGAAGTTGTTCACGCCGGTGACCGGGTCGCCCGGGTTGTTCGGGGCGGGGAAGTACTTCTGCACGCTCTGCGCCACCGGATCGATCAGGCTCGCGGGGACCCGGTTGCCGGCGAAGGGATCGCGCAGCGACCTGGCGGAACTGGCGGGATCGGGCCGCGTCGTGAAGGGATTGTAGATCACCCGCATCTGTCCGGCGGTGTTGAGAGTTCTGGTGAAATCGCCCTGTCGTTCCAGGTCGGTGGGCACGGTGTTCCGCGTCAACAGGGGCGTGACGCGCCGCATCCCCTCATACAGACAGAAGAAGAAGGTGCGGTTCCTGCCGTCGTACAGCTTCGGAAGAATCACCGGCCCGCCGGCGCTGGCCCCGAACTGGTGCCGCTTGAAACTCTGCAACGCGACGCCCGACCGGTTGGAGAAGAAGCTGTTGGCGTCGAGCGCCGAGTTGCGGTGGAAGTAGAAAAGGCTGCCGTGGAGCTGGTTGGTTCCCGACTTGGTCACCATCGTGACGATGCCTCCGCCGGTCCGGCCGTACTCGGCGGAGTAGGCGTTGGTCTGGATGCGAAACTCCTGCAACCCGTCGATGGAAGGAATCGCCGTGGTGGCTGTGATCGAGCTGAGTTCGTCGGAAGCGGTGGCGGTGACGCCGTCCACCATAATCTCGGTCTGCTGCAATTGGCCGCCGTTGACGCTGAACTGGCTGCCGCGCTGGCTTTCGTCGACGCCCCCCAACTGGCGCGCGTAGAACACGCCCGGAACCAGGGCCGCCATCTGGAACACGTTGCGGCCGTTCAACGGCAGGTCGAGGATCCGCTTGTTCTCCACCAGGTAGCTCAACGTCGAGCTCCCCGCCTCCACCAACTGGGCCTGGGCGGTCACCTGGATGCTCTCGGTGATGGCGCCCACGCCCATGGTCAGGTTCACGGTCGCCTTCTGCTGTACGTTCAGAGGGAAGTCTTCCAGCACCTGCCTCTTGAAGCCCTGCTTCTCGGCGGTGATCGAGTAGACGCCGGGCGCGAGCTGCGTCACCACGAAGTACCCGGATTCGTTGGACTGCGTTCGATGGGAGAGATTGCGCTGCGTGTCGGTCACCGTGATGGCGACTCCCGGGACAAGCCCGCCGGTGGAATCCGTCACCAGCCCCGAGACCGAGCCGGTTTGGGTCTGAGCGCCGAGCGGAGCGAGCAGAGTCAGGACTGTCAATAGCGAAAGCAGGAAACGGGTCATGAATGGAATCCTCGGTTTGGTCAACTGGTATGACGACATACCAGTTGCCAGTATACACCCGTTCTCCGATGTTGCAAGCGAAATCGATCCTGACCTGCGCCGCCGCGGCGGCGCAGGTCAGGATCGTGCGAGGACGTTGCTTACCAGAGCAGCTTCAGTCCGAACTGCGTCTGCCGGGGCGAGTTCGCCTGCGAGCTGATGATGCCGAACGAGCTCGAGGTCACCGTGGTGTTGGGATTCCCGAAGCGCGGCGTGTTGAAGGCGTTGAGGAACTCGGCGCGGAACTGCACGCGCACTTTCTCTTTGGCCCCCACGGTGAAGTTCTTGAATAGCGACAGGTCCCACTTGTTCACACCTGGACCGCGCAAGCTGTTGCGCCCCATGTTGCCGAAGGTGTAAGAGGCCGGAGCCGCAAACGCCGCCTT
>CAYOTD010000216.1:0-7989 GCA_964406685.1 uncultured Solibacteraceae bacterium
CGGCAATCAGTTCCCGGCCCGACCCGGTAGTGCCGGCGCCGAGGATTTCCAGCCGGTCGCCCCACAGCCGCGCGACCTCGGTCAGCCCTTCCTGCACGGCCTCGATCGGGCGGCCCGCGGTGCGCAGGTAGACATCGTGAATTACCTGGCAGTTCTCGTCCATCGCTACGACGTTGGTCGACACCGACCCGATGTCCAGGCCCAGGTATGCCGGAATCCTGCCACCACCGGACGGCGGGACGTACTTCGGCACGCGGTCTCGCAGCAGCACCACATTGTCCAGTGACAGCGGTTTTCCGTCCATGCTGCGCTCGTCGCTGGCGTGCTGGCGCAGCCGGTGGATCTCGCCGAAGCTTCGTTTGCGCCGCTCTTCGCTCTCCAGAATCGCCGTTCCGATGGCGCCGCACCAGGCGTACATTTCCGGCACCAGCAGCTCTTCCGGCGCCAGGTTGAATGCTTCGCGGATGGCGCGCGTCACGCCCAAGTTCTGCGACACCGCGCCGATGAAGGCCACCGGCGCCGCCACCGTCCGTCCCTTCACGATGCTGGACTTGAAGTTGCGCGCCACTGCGTCGCACAGTCCGCGCAGAATCTCGGCCGGCGAGTAGCCCTTCTGCTGGGCGTGGATCATGTCGCTCTTGGCGAACACCGAGCAGCGCCCGGCGATGCGCGCCGAACAGCCGGCCTCGCACACCAGCGCGCCCACATCCTCGACCGAGTACTTCATGCGCAGGGCCTGCTGGTCCAGGAACGACCCGGTCCCGGCCGCGCATTCCCCCGACCGGTCGTAGTCGACGATTCCCGACAGACCCGTCTCGCTGTCCCGCTCCAGCCGGATGTACTTCGAGCTTTCCCCGCCGATCTCGAACACCGTCCGGACCTCGGGATGGAAAGCCGACAGCATCCGCGCGATCGCCTTGAACTCGTTCTCGAAGTAGATGCCCAGGATGCGCGCGATGGTCCGGCTTCCCGACCCCGTGACGCGGATGCCTTCGACGTCGGCTTCCTCTAGTACCTCATAGAACTCTTGCAGCAGATCGTAGGTGGACTGGATCGGGCTGCCGGCAATGCGCCGGTACTCGGAGATCACCAGCGGCCGGCCGTCCCACTCTCTGAGGTGGAAAATCGGCTTGCTCGCGCACAGCCCGGCCAGCCGTGCCCGGTCCCCCGGCTTGCCCAGGGCCGCCATTTTCAGACTGATCGCCCCGATGTCCAGACCGATGTTGATGCCCATTTTGGCTAGCTTGATCCTGACATTACATCATACTTGAGCAGGCCGTGTTATCAACGTTTTGGACCTGAATGGCGGATTTGCCCATCCAGCGTCGACAGGACGGGGTCGAACGGCGTTTTTTGGGGCCGCGGCGGCGGCGCCGTGCGCCTCCTACTGCCCCATGAAGTTGACGGTCGTCGTCCCGTACATCCGGACCTTCCCGTAGACCGCTTCCCACTCCTTGTGGGCCGGGTGCGGACCATAAGCGTCCAACGCGGCTTTGTCGGCGAACTCCATACACACACCGAACTGGCGATCCAACCGCGTTACCTCGCCGGTGGCCTTTTCGCCGCTCTTGGTGAGCTTCTTGCGGGTTTCGCCGTCTGGATTCATGATCGGCATGGGCCGGGCCAGTTTGCCGTACCAGACCTTGCTCAGGCCGGGAATCCTGCCGGGCAGCGCGTCGGTGGCTTTGTAGAAGGCATCCCAATCGGCTTGGGTAGCGCTGTCAACCGCCGTGAAGAAGAAGCAGTGCATCAGCTTCTTTTCGCCCGCCATCAAGCCGGTCGCGAGCGTGAGAACGGCAACAATCAGAATCAGATTTCGCATCTTGGTCCTCTCTGTTGAGACGTTTCGGGTCGCTCTGTCCTTCCAGGCTACGATGCGGGCGTGTTCGCGTCAAGGCAACCCCGGCCCGCGTGCTAAAATAGCGCTACAACTCCGATGGAACGCGTGGGACGGCTGATCGGCAAACTCCAGGTAGGCGCCAGCACGGCGGATTTGGCGCGCGCGGCTTGGCCGGCGGCCGTCGGCAAGCGCATCGCCGCCCATGCCCCGGCGGTCTCGATGGAAGGCTCCTGCCTGGTCGTCGAGGTGGAGGACCCGATCTGGAAGGGCCATCTCGTCACGCTCCGGCATCAGATCCTGCGACGTCTCGACGAGGTCATGGGACCGGGCCAAGTGCGCAGCCTCGAGTTCCGTTCCATGATCCCGCGCCGCCGGCCCGCCCGCGAAGAGCGCTCGGCGCGCCCCTTCGACGAAGCCGACACCATTGCCGACCCCGCGCTGCGCCACATCTACAAGGTGGCGCGACGAAAGGCAACCGCGTGAAGATCACCGAAAAGGAAGTCCGCTATGTCGCCGCCCTGGCCAACCTCAACCTCACCGGGCCGGAGATTCAGCGCATGGCGGCCGAGCTCGACGAAATCCTCACCCACATCGACAAGCTGAACGAGCTGGACACGACCGGCGTGGAGCCGATGGCCCAGGTGCTCTATGAGGCCGGCGAGACCGCCACATTGCGCGATGACGTCGAGCGTCCCTCGCTCGACAACCGCACGGCCTTGGCCAACGCCCCCCAGCCCGGCGGCGGCTACTTCAAGATCCCCAAGGTGATCGAGCGCTAAGCCATGGACATCGCCCGCCTGACCATCGACTCGGTTCGCCACGGCCTCGCCAGCCGCCGCTTTAGCGCCGTGGAACTGGCCACCGAAGCTCTCCGCCACGCCGAGGCGGAGAACACCAACACGAACGCCTATCTGCACTTTTCGCCCGAGCGCGCCTTGAACGCCGCCGGCGCCGTCGACCAGAAACTGGCGCGCGGGGAAGACCCCGGCCCGCTGGCCGGCGTGCCCGTCGCGGTCAAGGACGTCATCGTCACCCGCGGCGTGCGCACCACCTGCGGCTCGAGACTGCTGGCCAACTACATTCCGCCCTACGACGCCACCGCCGTCCAGCGGCTGGAGAGCGCCGGCGGGGTCATCCTCGGCAAGACCAACTGCGACGAGTTCGCCATGGGCTCCTCCACCGAGAACTCGGCCTTCGGCCCCGTGCGCAATCCCGTGGCGTTGGATCGCGTCCCCGGCGGCTCCAGCGGCGGATCGGCGGCGGTAGTGGCGCAAGGCACCGCGGTCGTCTCGCTCGGGTCGGATACCGGCGGATCTATCCGCCAACCAGCCTCCTTCTGCGGCGTGGTGGGAGTTACCCCCACCTACGGCCGTGTGTCGCGTTACGGCCTGACGGCCTTTGCCAGCTCCCTCGACCACATCGGTCCGTTCGGCCGCAGCGTACGCGACGCGGCCATCCTCCTGGAGGTGATCGCCGGTCGCGATGAGATGGATTCGACTTCCGCCTTCGCTCCCGTCCCGTCCTATGCCGCCGCCATGGACGGCCGCGTGCACGGCGTCCGCATCGGCCTTCCCAAGGAGTACTTCAAGGGTCTGGAAAGCGAGAGCGGCGATCTGATCGCGCGTGGCGTCAAGGTCCTGGAGAAGCTCGGCTGCCGGGTAAGTGAGATTAGCTTACCGGCGACGGATTATGCTATTGCCACTTACTACATCATCTGCACGGCCGAAGCCAGCTCCAACCTGGCTCGCTATGACGGCGTGCGCTACACCTCCCGCTCGGCCGAATCGGCGACCCTGGTGGACATGTACCGCAATTCGCGCGGAGAGGGCTTCGGAGCCGAGTGCAAGCGCCGCATCATGCTCGGTACATATGTCCTCAGCGCCGGTTACTATGATGCTTACTATCTGAAGGCGCAGAAAGTCCGCGCGCTCATCGCCCGCGACTTCACCGAAGCCTTTCAGCGGGTAGACGCCATCATCGCCCCGGTCTCGCCCTTCCCGGCCTTCCGCCTGGGTGAGAAAGTGAACGACCCGCTCCAGATGTATCTCTCCGACATCTACACCATCACCGGCTCTCTGGCCGGCATCCCTTGCATGAGCGTCCCCTGCGGCCGCACCGCCGCGGGACTCCCGGTGGGCATGCAGATTCTGGCGCGCCACTTCGACGAACCGGGCATGTTCCGCCTGGCCGATGCTTTCGAACGCGCCGGCCTGTAACCGTCTCCGACGCATACCTGGCCTTTCCGTACAGTCGTGGCACGATTGTTGCCGGACAGAGGGAGGCAACGATGCTGGAACAGAAACCTGTGCAGGCAGTAGTGTTCCCGCCCACGGACGGAGACCGTTACAAAGTCAGAACGGGCGATAGCTGGGAATCGGTCGCCCGGGCCAACAGCCTCGACACCTGGGCGCTGATCGAGTTCAACTTCCCGGTCGTGAAGAGCGCGCCCGACTTCCAGACCAAGTGCCGCATGGTCAACTGGCTGTTGCACAACCACGTCGGCTGCAAGAAGAGTTCTGACGGCAAGAACTACCGCTTCGACTCGGCGGACACTCCCGGCTACATCTACATCCCGTTGAGCAACGTGCCGCCGGTCTACACCCACCGGGTCAAGCTCCATTTCCGTAGCTTGAGCCTCACCGACGTACCCTTCGAGACGGCGCTCCGCAACGCTCGCCGGGTCTACGCACAGTACGGAATCCGGATCGACTTCGCCTCGAGGATGTCCCTCGGCCTGCCGGAAGACCAGGCCAAGCGGCTCGAGGCCGTCGATGGGACCTGCGACTGGAAGATCACCTCGGGCGAGTACAACGAGGTGCAGAGCCTGGCCGGCAACCTGCCGCACAACGAGATCCTGGTCTGCTATGTCAGCCGCTTCGCCTCGGGCAAGCTCGGCTGTGGCGGCCATGCCCCCAACCGGCCCGCCTGTATCGTAACTGCGGCCGGCAGCCCCTGGACGACCGCCCACGAAGTCGGCCACGTGCTGCTTGGGTCGAGTTTCTCGCCGGTGCACGAGTCCAGTTCCTCGAATCTCATGTTCCATTCCACGCCGGGCATCACCGGCACCCCGCCGTCGCTGACGGATGGGCAGGTTGCACAGACCAAGCGCTCGATTCGCTGCGCCTCCATTTGGCGTGGCGCGCGCTTCAGCTCGCCGCCCCCATCTCAGTACCGGTAATGATCCGGCTTATACGGTCCCTCGACCGGCACACCAAGATACTCCGCCTGTTTCGGCGTAAGTTTGGTCAGCTTGACCCCGATCTTCTCCAGGTGCAACCGCGCCACTTCCTCGTCGAGTTTCTTGGGCAGCGTATATACACCCGGCTTGTAAGTGTCCCGGTTGCGCCACAGGTCGATCTGCGCCAGGATCTGGTTGGAGAAGCTGTTGCTCATGACGAAGCTGGGGTGGCCGGTGGCGCAGCCCAGGTTCACCAGCCGCCCTTCGGCCAGCATGTAGATGCTGTGCCCGTCGGGGAAGGTGTACATGTCCACCTGCGGCTTGATGTTGAGCTTCGCGACACCCGGCGCCGCATTTAGCCGGTCCACTTGAATCTCGTTGTCGAAGTGGCCGATGTTGCACACGATCGCCTGGTCCTTCATCTTCTGCATGTGCTCCAGGGTGATGACCTCGCAGTTCCCGGTGCAGGTAACATAGATGTCGCCGCGGCCAAGCGTTTCTTCCACCGTGGTCACCTCGTAGCCCGCCATCGAGGCCTGAAGCGCGTTGATCGGGTCGATCTCGGTCACCAGCACGCGCGCACCCAGCCCCCGCAGCGACTGCGCCGAGCCCTTGCCCACATCGCCGTAACCGCAGATCACGGCCACTTTGCCCGCCACCATCACGTCGGTGGCGCGCTTGATGCCGTCGGCCAGCGACTCGCGGCAGCCGTACAGGTTGTCGAACTTGGACTTGGTCACCGAGTCGTTGACGTTGATCGCCGGAACCAGCAGGTTGCCCTGCTCCTGCATCTTGTACAGCCGGTGCACGCCCGTGGTGGTCTCTTCCGATACCCCCCGCCATTCCTTCGCGATCTCGTGCCACCGCCGCGGATTCTCCGCGTACACCGACTTGAGCAGGTCCTTGATGACCTCTTCCTCGTGGCTCGCCGACGGCGTGTTGACCCAGTCCGAGCCGCTCTCCAACTCGTATCCTTTATGGATGAGCAGGGTCGCGTCGCCGCCGTCGTCCACCACCAGTTGCGGACCCTTCCCTCCCTCGTGGCTGATCGCTTTGTACGTGCACCACCAGTAGTCCTCCAGGGTCTCGCCCTTCCAGGCGAACACCGGCACCCCGGCGGCGGCGATGGCCGCGGCCGCGTGGTCCTGGGTCGAAAAGATGTTGCAGCTCGCCCAGCGCACGCTCGCGCCCAACTCCCTCAGGGTCTCGATCAGCACCGCCGTCTGGATGGTCATGTGCAGCGACCCGGTGACCCGCGCCCCGGCCAGCGGCTTCTCCGCCGAGTACTTCTTCCGGATAGCCATCAGCCCCGGCATCTCGAACTCGGCGATGCGCATCTCCTTGCGGCCCCATTCGGCCAGGGACAAATCGGCGACCTTATACTCGGCCGCGGTTTGGTTCACTGTCAGCGTGCCCATCGATCCCTCCTTCAGATTTAATATCGACAAATCACGATACGTTGATATAATAGCAGGCGAGCCCCATGGCGTCAATCCTGAAATCGCTGCGCGTGCTGGCCGAGCCCGCCCGTGTGCGCCTCATTCTCTTGCTGGAGCGCGAAGAGCTTTCCGTCGCCGAATTGCAGGAGATCCTCTCCATGGGCCAGAGCACGATCTCCACCCATCTGGCGCAGCTCAAAAAGGCGGGCCTGGTGGCCGACCGCCGCGCGGGCAAGAACATCCTCTACCGGCTTCAGGATCATCCCCCTGCCCATCTCATCGACCTGCTCCGCCAGAGCGCGGCGGAAATCCCGGAAGCGGCCGACGACGGCGACGCCCTCGCCCTCGCCCTCCGCCGCCGCCAGGACCGCGTGCGCGCCTACTTCGACGAGCTTGCCGGACGCTTCGGCCGCCAGTATGTCCCCGGCCGCTCCTGGCAGGGCCTGGCCGAGATGCTGCTGACTCTTATTCCTCCGCTGGTGATCGCCGATCTCGGCGCCGGCGAGGGCACGGTCTCGCAGCTCCTCGCGCGCCGCGCCCGCCGCGTCATCGCCATCGACAACTCCGACCGCATGGTCGAATACGGAGCCAACCTGGCGCGCGAGCACGGCGTGCGCAATCTCGAGTACCGCAAAGGCGACCTTGAGACGCTCCCCATCGACGGCGCGGCGGTGGACGTCGCGCTGTTCAGCCAGTCGCTGCATCACGCGCAGCACCCCGAGCGCGCCGTTGCCGAAGCCCATCGCGTCCTGAAGCCTGGCGGCCGCGTCCTCATCCTCGATCTCGTCCGCCACCACTTCGAGGAAGCCCGCGACCTCTACGCCGATCTCTGGCTAGGATTCACCGCCGTCGAGCTTCAGCGCTTCCTGCGCCGCGCCGGTTTCAACCGCATCGACACCTCCATCGTCCACCGCGAACCGGAAGCTCCCCACTTGGAGACCATCCTGGCGTCCGCGCAAAAACCCTGAGCCGTTTCCCGCATCCTCGGCCGGCGCTCATTCATCCATAAGCCAGAGGAGATGATACGGAATGGCTTTTACGCTACCCCCCCTTCCCTACGCGACCGACGCCCTGGAACCCTGGATTGACAAAGCGACGATGGAGATCCACCACGGCAAGCACCATCAGGCCTACGTGACCAACGTCAACAAGGCGCTGGAATCCGCCCCCGAACTGGCATCGAAGAGCCTGGATGATCTGCTGGCCTCCAACTGCGCGCTGGTTCCCGAGAGCATTCGCACCGCGGTTCGCAACAACGGCGGCGGGCACGCCAACCACTCGATGTTCTGGGAGATTATGGGACCCAAGGCGGGCGGCGCCCCGTCGGGCAAGCTGGCCGAAGCGATTAATTCCGCCTTCAACTCCTTCGACAACCTGAAGGAAAAATTCAACGCCGCGGCCATCGGCCGGTTCGGCTCCGGCTGGGCCTGGCTGGTGAAGAGCCCGGCAGGCAAGCTCGAGGTCTTCTCCACCGCCAACCAGGACAGTCCGGTGATGGAAGGCAACCAGGTGATCATGGGCCTGGACGTCTG
>CAYOTD010000217.1:0-7925 GCA_964406685.1 uncultured Solibacteraceae bacterium
ATGCTTCCACCTTCGGCGGCAACCCGGTATCGGTCGCGGCGGCGCTGGCCACCCTCGAACTGCTGGAAGAGGAACTGGTGGCGAACGCCGCGCGCCTCGGCGGGCGCCTGCTGGAGCGGTTGCGGGAGTGGCCGCGGCGGTTCGATTTCGTGGGCGAGGTCCGCGGCCTGGGCTTGATGATCGGCATCGAGTTCGTGCGCGACCCGGAGAGCCGCGAGCGCGCCCCCGGGCTGCGCGACCGCGTCGAGCAACTGGCCTTCGAGCGCGGCCTGCTGACGCTGGGCGCCGGGCGGAACACGCTGCGGTTGTCGCCGCCTTTGACAATTACACGCGATCAGGCGGAGTTCGCCGCGGATACACTGGAGGAGTGCCTGAGAATCGTCCAGCGCGAGCGGTGAGGATTCTGGATGTCGGCTGCGGGGTGAACAAGTACCCGGAGGCGATCGGCGTCGACCGGAACCCGGCCAGCCGCGCCGACGTGCTCTGCGACCTGGACCGGTTCCCCTACCCGTTCCGCGACCACTCCTTCGACCGGCTGCGCGCCGTCCACGTCATCGAGCACCTCTCCGACGTGATCGGCGCCATGGAGGAGTTCCACCGCCTGGTGCGCCCCGGCGGGCGCATCACCATCGTCACGCCGCACTACACCGATTTTTCCAGCTTCTGCGACCCGACCCACCGGTGGCACCTGAACAGCTTCTCGTTCCGGTATTTCGGCGAAGACCATGGCGGGTTCGGCTACTACTCCCAGCGGCGCCTGCGCGAGATTTCAGTGCGCGTGCGGCTACTAGCTTTGTGGAGGTGGACCGGCTTGGAATGGATGGTCAACCGCTCGCGGCGCTTCCGGCGGTTCTGGGAGCACTACCTGTGTTTCGTGGTGCGCGGCAAGGTGATCGAGTTCGAGTTCGAGACCGGGTGAGGGGCCCATGCTAGGGAAGCTGCTGGCGCTGGGCGACCGCGTGCGCGACCGGCTGCGGCGCGGGCGGTGGAGCGCACAGCGACGGCGGGGGCGGCGGGGTGAGGATCTCGCTCACCGCTATCTTCGCGCCCAGGGCTTCACGATCGTGGCGCGGAACTGGCAGATCCGCTCCGGGGCGGCGGAGGCCGACCTGGTGGCGTGGGACGGCGACACGCTGGTATTCGTCGAGGTGAAGTCGAGAGACAGCGACGAACACGGCGCGCCGGACCGGGCCATCGACCGCGAGAAGCGGCTTCACCTGGCACGGGCCGCGCGGGACTACGCACGCCGCGCGGCCGTCGATTGGGCGCGGGTGCGGTTCGACGTGATCAACGTGATCGACGGCGAACCGCTGCGCATCACCCACCTGCGCGACGCGTTCCGGCCTCCGGCAGGGAAGGCTTAAGCCGGATGGCTCTTCAGATTCAGATCCGATCGCGCTAAAATACCCGTTTGCCTTCCCCCACGGAGGACCGACGGAGTGCCTGAGCTACGTAAAGATCCGATCACCGGCCGCTGGGTGATCATCGCCACCGACCGTCCCCGCCGGCCGACGGACTTCGTGCGCGAGCAGGCCACGCCGCGGGGCGTCCGCGCGTGTCCCTTCTGCCCGGGCAGCGAGCAGAGGACTCCACCCGAAGTGCTGGCGTACCGCAACGGGGGCGCCGCGAACGGTCCCGGCTGGACGCTGCGCGTCATTCCCAACAAGTTCCCCGCGCTCCGGGTGGAAGGCGCCATGGAGCGGCAGGGCGAGGGTCTGTACGACAAGATGAGCGGCGTGGGCGCCCACGAGGTCATCATCGAGACCCCGGACCACATGTCGACGCTCTCCGACCTGCCCGAGAAGCGCCTGGAAGACATCTTCTGGGCCTTCCGCGACCGCATCCTGGACCTGAAGAAAGACCGGCGGCTGCGCTACATCATCCTGTTCAAGAACCACGGGGAAGGGGCCGGCTCGACCCTCGAGCACTCCCATTCGCAGCTCATCGCGCTGCCGGTGGTGCCCAAGCGCGTGCAGGAGGAGATGACGGGGGCGGGCCGCTACTACGAGTTCAAGGAGCGCTGCATCTACTGCGACATCGCGCGGCAGGAGTTGGAAAGCGGCACGCGCGTGGTGCTCGACACCGATCACTTCGTGGCCATCGCCCCGTACGCGCCGCGGTTTCCCTTCGAGACGTGGATCGTGCCCCGGTCGCACCGGTCGCACTTCGAGGACACCGAGGCGGGGGCGGTGCAGAATCTCGCCTGGGTGTTCCGCGCGCTGCTGCGCAAGGTGGACCGGGTGCTGGAGAGGCCGCCCTACAACATGGTGATCCACACTTCACCGGTGCAGGAAGGGCCGAACGCCAGCTACCACTGGCACATCGAGTTGATCCCCAAGCTGACCAAGGTGGCGGGCTTCGAGTGGGGAACCGGGTTCTACCTTAATCCGACCCCGCCGGAGGAAGCGGCCAAGTTCCTGCGGGAGGCAGGGCTTTCGTAGGCGCGACGATAGGATACGCGGCCACTTCAGCCGGCAAAAGGCGGGCCGCCCCATTGGGTTTGCCGGCCTCGAACAAGCAAGTCCGAGAGCCTGCCCGCCCCTGCACGCGGACGGAGCCGCGCTGCCGGCTGACGCGATAGACCATCCGTGCACCCCGGCTCGCCTGAAGCGATTCCAGGGACCAGTCGTTGCCGGCCAACATCTCGATACCTCCGAGCGGGCCGATCAGGATGGTCCAATCCGAGACAGCATGGCCGGCCGCGTGGACGGACTCCGCAACCTCCAGAATCCGTTCCGCGTTGTCCGCAAACCGGCTCACACTGTGCTTATCGGACGCAAGGTCATGAATTTCTAATGTCTTGCACCGGCGGATGCAGACTCCGGGGGCGAGAGGCGCGCCGGGGGTAACAATCGGGCCACTTTCGGCGTCTCGTCTCAAGAGAGTGGATCGGTTCTGATCTCCGCCTGAGGTTGCCCGGCCTGCGGGCAATCGTGTTTGCAGGTGGAAATCCCGGTTTGCAGGCCTCGTTTCGCCGATAAGAGTACCAAGCGGTTCTCCCACCCTTCTGGAAACGTGCCGCCGGCAGACTACCGAGGAGTTATGGATAATACTGTCTTCCTATCCGGCAGGATTTCTCTTTTCGTTCGGATCGCGTGTGCCCTTGCCGCCGCCGCGTCCGGCCTTTGCGGACAACAGCCACAGATTGTCGGTCAGGTCAGCGGCCAGGTCCTGATGAAGGGGACCGACTCGCTGGACCGGTTGAGCGTGGCACTGGCGACCCAGGGACAGGTAGTGGAGAAAGTGGTGGTCGGATCGGACGGCAGCTTCGCCTTCCACAGCATCCCGGAAGGCACCTACGAAGCCCGGGTGCTCAACCTGCACGGCGGGACGCTCTGGAGTGAGCACGTCACCCTCAGCAGCGCCGCCAACACCCTGACCCTGGAGGTGCCGGAGCCGGTGGCGCCGAAGCCGGTGGCGGGCGTGATCTCGGTGCGGCAGTTGGTTCCGGACAAGGCGCGCAAGGAGATGGTGCGCTCCGAGCAGGCCTTCCGGAAGGGCAAGCTGGATGAATCCATCCGCCTTCTGGAGAAGGCCATTCGGATCTGTCCGAGTTACATGGAGGCCCACAACAACCTGGGATCGCGGATGATGTGGAAACGGGACTACGAGCGGGCCGCCGCCGAGTTCCTCATCGCGACGGAACTAAACGGCAAGGCCGGCGAAACCCACGCCAATCTCGCCCTCGCCCTGATCGCCCTGAAGCGTTACCCGGAGGCCGCGCGGGCGGCCCGCCGGGCGCTGGAACTGGCCCCCGACTATCTTCCGGCGCGATACGCCCTGGGACTGACCGATGCCGCTCTGAACTACTGCACGGAAGAGGCGGTGGAGAACCTGAAGAAAGCCGGCGAGCGGTATCCGAAGGCGCTGCTGGCGGCGGCCCAGGTTCTGGCCTGCCGGGGTGAAACGGCCGAGGCGGAGGCGCAGGTGCGCGCCTATCACAACGCGGCACCCGGAATGGAGCGGCGCGAATCGGCCGGCAGGCCGATGGCCGGGTTCGTCCTCCCCTCGAGCCGGTAGCAGCCGGTCAACGGAAGTTGCGCACCAGCATGATGTCGGTGTCGCTCTGGTCCACCTGCGTGTAGAGGAACCAGCGCCCGTCGGGCGATAGCGCCAGGCCGGAGTTGAACGGGCGCTTGTCGAGTTGCGCGATGGTGACAATCCTGCGATCCGGCAGTCGGAAAAAGCGCAGATAGTACCTGATCCCGCCGCCGGTCTCGTCGCGGTCGGCGAAGTAGATGCCGGTGGGAGCGATCGCCCAATAGCCCCAGTAGCCGGCGCGCAGGGTGGGGATCACTTCTTCCTCAACGCCGCCGCTGGCCGGCACGCGCCACAGTCCTCGGCCCGCGGACGCTTTCGCATAGTAGACCGACTTGCCGTCGAGCGACTCGATGCCGTGGAATCCTCCCTGCCGCGTGACCTGAACCGCGGCGCCGCCCGTGGCCGGCATCTTCCACAACTGGAAGCCGCCGGCGCGGTCGGAGGCGAAGTAGATCCACTTCCCGTCGCGCGACCAACTGGGAACGATCTCCTGCGACGATTCCGTGGTGAGGCGTCGGGGCGAGCCGCCGTCGGCTCCGATGACGTAGACGTCGGGATTGCCGCCGGGGCGCGAATCGTAGGCGATCCAGCGGCCGTCGGGCGACCAGGCGGGGCTGCCCGTGCTGGGCCCGTCGTGGCCGGTGAGCTTGATGGCGTTGAGCCCCTCGCTGTCGGCGACCCAGATCTCCCAGCTTCCGGAGCGGTTGGATGCGAACGCGATGCGGTCGCCGCGGGGCGAGCAGACGGGCCGCTGCTCGTGGCGGGTGGAAGAGATCAGGCGCCGGGGCGGCGATGTGGGGTTCGACAGCGAATAGCGCCAGACGTTGGTATCGGTGAGAGAGCGGGTGTAGGCGAGTTGGTCGCCTTTCCGCGAGATGGCCAGGAAGGAAGCGCCTTCCCCGATCCCGTGGATGGGCGTGAATCCGCCGGCCGCCGGGTCCAGCCGCCAGAGCCGCGAGGGCCCGCCGCGCGCCGAGGTCAGGACGATCTTCCCGTCGGAAGGACTCCAGGCAAAGCCGAATATGCGGCGGTTCTCCTGCGTCAGGCGGCGGGGCGTGCCGCCGGCCATGGGGACGACGTACAGATCCTGCACGGACAGGCTGGTGGTGCGGAGAAACAGCACCTGCTTGCCGTCGGGGGAACAGGCCGGGCTGCCGTCGCCGGCGGAGTTCGGCGGAGGGCTGGTGAGCCTGCGCCTGGCGCCGGTCGCCGGATCGAAGACGTAGAGACTCACGGGGCCGCCGCCGGCATCGCGGTCGGTGATCACCAGAGTTCTGCCGTCGGGCGCCCAGGCGGCGTAGGGCGCGTCGAAGGCGCCCCGGTCGGGATTCACGTCGAGCAGCTTGCGCTCCAGCCCGCCCAGGGGTGAGATCAGGTACAGCGCGGTGGAGTCGGCCCCCGAGCGAAGGAAGACGATCTGCTTGCCGTCCGGCGACCAGGCGGGGCTGGAGTCGGTGGCGGGGTTGCTGGTCAACCGCAGCGGTGTGGCGGAGTCGATCACCTTCACGTAGATGTCCCAGTTGTCCTCCGTCTCGCTGTTCCACGAAAACGCCACCTGGTTTCCATCGGGCGAGAAGGTCGGCTGGCTCTCGACACCGGGCAGCGCCGTCAGCGGCACCAGCTCATAGGGCAGACGCGGCGGGGCGCGCAGCGACCACCACGCCGCCGCCAGGCCGAGCACGGCTACTCCCGCCGCGGCCGCGACCCAGGGCCAGACCTTTCTCGGAGGCCGGGCGGCCGGCTCGAGAATCATGGAACGCGGACCGCCCTCCAGGTCGCGCTTGAGACGGCGCAGATCGGCGGCCAGGTCCGGCGCGGTTTGATAGCGCAACTCCGGCTCGCGCTCCAGGCAGCGGGCGAGAATCCGGTCGAGCTCCTTGGGCAGGTCGGGCCGCACCTGCGAAGGGGCGGGCGCGGGATCGTTCAACAGCGCGGCGAACACCGCAGCGGGCGTGTCGCCGGGAAAGGCGCGGCGTCCCGTGGCGGCCTCGTACAGCACTACGCCGGCGCTGAAGATGTCGCTGCGCCCGTCCGCCGGCCGCCCCAGCGCCTGTTCCGGGCTCATGTAATGAGGCGTGCCCAGGATCGTGCCCGGGTTGGTGACGTCGAGGGTCGCGGCGCTGGAGAAACCGCTGTTCTCTCCCCCCAGGATCTTGGCCAATCCGAAGTCCAGGACCTTTACTCGTCCGTGCTCGTCCAGCATCACGTTGGCGGGCTTGATGTCGCGGTGGACGATCCCCTTTTCGTGGGCCTCGCCCAGAGCGCCGGCGACCTGGATGCCGATGGCGAGAAGCTCGTGGATCTCGAAGGGACCGGTAGCCATGCGAGCGGCCAGGGTCGGGCCGTTGACATACTCCATCGCGATGAAGCACGCTCCGCCCGCTTCGCCCAGGTCATAGACGTGCGCGATGCGTGGATGGTTGAGCGCGGCGATGGCGCGGGCCTCGTTGACGAAGCGCCGCTGCCGGGCCGGATCGGCGGTCAACTGCGCGGAGAGGATCTTGAGGGCCACCGGGCGGTCCAGCCGCGTGTCGTGGGCCAGGAACACTTCTCCCATGCCGCCCGCGCCGAGGCGGGACACGATTCGGTACTGCGCGATTTCCTGCCCGGCTTCCATGCGCGAATTCCTTCGAGTGTATCACCGGCGTCGAAGGGCACGCAGGCGTCCGGCGCTCCTGTTGACTTTCAACAGGAACCGTTCTACACTTCTGTTGGAATCCTAATGGAGGTGGCATGAGCCGCGACAAAGCCGATGTCCTTCAGGGCACGCTCGCCCTGATGGTCCTGAAGACCCTGGAGACGCTGGGACCGTTGCACGGCTACGGCATTGCGCGCCGCATCGAGCAGACCAGCGGCGAGATGATCGCGCTGAACCAGGGCACCCTCTACCCCGCCCTGCTGCGGCTGGAACAGATGGGATGGATCGATTCGCGGTGGGGGATCTCGGAAAACAACCGCCGCGCGCGTTACTACTCGATCACCCGCGCCGGCCGGAAGCAGTTGGCCGCCGAAACCGAGAACTGGGAGCGCACCTCCGCCATCATGGCCCGGTTCCTACGGCCTTCGGAGGGCGCGCTGTGATCCGGCTTCGGGTTCTGCTGGCGCGATGCGCGGCCCTTTTCTCCAAACGCCGGCTGGACGCGCGGTTGGCGGAGGAGATCGACAATCACCTGGCGTTGAGCATCGACGAGAACCTGCGCCAGGGGATGACGCCGGAAGAGGCGCGCCGCGCGGCGCGGCGCGATTTCGGCGGCGTCGAGCAGATGAAGGAGACCTACCGCGACCGGCGCGGCTTCCCCGGAATCGAGACGTTCTTCCAGGACCTGCGCCAGGGCGCGCGCAACCTGCGGCGCACACCGTTGGTCTGGGCGATGGCCGTGGTGACGCTGGCCATCGGCCTGGGCGCCAACGCCACCATCTTCACCATGGTGCGCGCCATCCTGTTCCGGCCGATCGAGCTGCTCAACCCGGACCGCGCGGTGATCGTTTTCTCCGTCAACCAGCGGCAGGTGCTCCGCCGCTTCAGCGTTTCGAGGGAAGACTTCCTGGCCTGGCGCGAGCGGTCCCGTTCGTTCGAGCGGCTCGTCGCCTGCTACGGCACCACGCGCGGCTTCTCGGGTCTGGGCGAGCCGCGGCGCGTCCGCACGGACCGCATCTCGCCCGGATATTTCGAGTACTTCGGCCTGACTCCGGCCGCGGGCCGCTTCCCGCGACCCGAGGAAAGCGAGCCCGGCCGGGCCAACGTCATCGTGCTCAGCTACGGTTTCTGGACCGAGCAGTTCGCCCGCGATCCGTCGGTCATCGGCCGGCCGGTCCGGCTGGACGACGCCGAGTACACCGTCGTCGGAGTCGCGCCGCCCGACTTCTGGTTTCCCTCCGTCCGG
>CAYOTD010000218.1:0-7485 GCA_964406685.1 uncultured Solibacteraceae bacterium
AAGGAAGCCGACCAGAATGAAAAGCGCGCCGGTGGAGATGCCGTGATTCAGCATCTGGTAGACCGCGCCGTCCAGTCCCGCCTGGGTGAAGGAGAAGATGCCGAGCACGACGAAACCCAGGTGGCTCACCGAGGAGTAGGCGACCAGCTTCTTCATGTTCGGCTGCACCATGGCAACCAGCGCGCCGTAGATGATGCCGATGATGGCGAGAGCGACGATCCAATCGGCCGAGCTCCGCGCGGCGTTGGGGAACATCGGCAGGCAGAAGCGGATGATGCCGTAGGCGCCCATCTTCAGCATCACGGAGGCCAGCATCACCGAGCCGGCCGTGGGCGCCTCGACGTGCGCGTCCGGCAGCCAGGTGTGCAACGGGAAGAGTGGTACCTTGATGGCGAAGGCCAGGAAGAAGGCCAGGAACAGCAGCATCTGCTCGCCGTTGTCCACCTGCCAGCGCCCGCTGGAAAGCATCTGCACGAGCGCGGGGTAGTCGAATGTGCGAGTCGAGCTGTAGATGTACAGCATGGCCGCCAGCATCAACACAGACCCGGCCATGGTGTAGAGGAAGAACTTCACCGCCGCGTAGATGCGCCGCTCGTGGCCCCAAATGCCGATGAGGAAGTACATCGGCACCAGCGAGACTTCCCAGAAGACGTAGAACAGGAACAGGTCGAGCGCCACGAACACGCCCACCAGGCCGAACTCCAGCAGCAGCAGAAAGGCGTAGAACTCCTTGACGCGCCGGTCGATGTAGTTCCACGAGATCAACACCGCGATGGGCGTCAGTAGAGTGGACAGCAGCACCAGCCAGAGGCTCATCCCGTCGAGGCCGACATGATAGCGGATGGCGGGCGAGGCGATCCATGGGACGTTGGTCTCGAACCAGAAGCCCTCGGCGGCGCGCGCGCGCGGCAGAGCCAGGCCGAGGGAGAGAACGAAGACCGCGAGGGAGAGCACCAGCGCCAGCCAGCGCGCCTTTTCCTTCGGGACCAGCAGCACGGCCAGAAAGCCCGCCAGGGGAAGGAACAGGACCACGTTCAGCAGGTTCATCGGCGGCCTCCGGAGAAAGCCACCGTCACCAGCGCCAGAATGGCTCCCGCCAACACCCAGGTAGCGTAGCTGCGGATGTAGCCCGACTGAAGCTGGCGGAGCACGCCGCCGACGGTCCTCGCCCGGTCCCCGATGCCGTTGACCGTGCCGTCGATCAGGCCGGCGTCGACGCCGCGCCACAGAAGAACGCGGGAGGCCCACTCCACGGGCCGGACGACGAGGAGGTCGTAGATCTCGTCGACAAAGTATTTGCCGTAGAGCAATGGATAGACCCAGCCCGAACGCCGCGCGAGGGCATCCGCCAGGGCGGGCCGAAGCACGTACAGCAGCCAGGCAAGCGCGATGCCGCCCAGCCCCGCGGCCACCGACACGGCCACCAGGAGAGAATCGTGCGCCTCGTGGCCGCGCGGGAACTGCGGGTCGAGGAAGCGCGGGACGTCGATGAATCCGCCGGCCAGGGAGAGCGCGGCCAGCACCGCCAGCGGAGCGGTCATCACCAGGGGCGATTCGTGCGGATGATGATCGCCGCGACTGACGCCGAAGAACGCCAGGAAGACCGCGCGGAAGACGTAGAAGGCCGTCATGCCGGCGGTGGCGACTCCGACCCAGTACATCCAGGGTGCGTGGTGGTGGGCGGCCAGCAGGATCGCGTCCTTGCTGTGGAACCCGGAGAACGGAGGCACGCCGGCGATGGCCACGGCCGCGCAGAGAATGGTCCAGAAGGTGACGGGGATCTTCGCGCGCAGCCCGCCCATCCGGCGCAGGTCCTGTTCGCCCGCCAGGGCGTGAATCACGCTGCCCGCGCCCAGGAACAGAAGGGCTTTGAAGAAGGCGTGGGTCACCAGGTGGAAGATGCCGGCCGAGAAGGCGCCCGCGCCCAGGCCCAGGAACATGTAGCCCAATTGCGAAACGGTCGAGTAGGCGAAGACCTTCTTGATATCGTTCTGCACCAGGCCGATGGAGGCCGCCAGCACGGCCGTGAACAACCCCACCAGCGCCACCGTATCCAGGGCCAGCGGGGCACGCGTGAAGAGAGCGGCCGACCGCGCCACCATGTAGACGCCCGCGGTCACCATGGTGGCGGCGTGGATCAGGGCCGAGACCGGTGTGGGGCCTTCCATGGCGTCGGGTAGCCAGACGTACAGCGGCACCTGCGCCGACTTGCCCGCCGCGCCCAGCATCAGCAGCAGGCAGATGGCGGTGAGGGCGCCCGCGGTGTGCTCCACGGGCATCGATTCGGCTTTGACAAAGACCTGCCCGAAATCGAGCGTGCCGAAGCTGATCACGATCAGAAACACCGCCAGGGAGAAGCCGAAATCGCCGATGCGGTTGACGATGAACGCCTTTTTGCCGGCGTCCGAGGCGCTCTTGCGCCGGAAGTAGAAGCCGATCAGCAGGTAGCTGCACAACCCCACGCCTTCCCAGCCGACGAACAGCAACAGGAAGTTGGCGGCCAGCACCAGCACCAGCATGAAGAACAGGAACAGGTTGAAGAAGGCGAAGAAGCGGTAGTAGCCGCCCTCGTGCGCCATGTAGCCGGCGGCGTAAATGTGGATGATCAGGCCCACGCCGGTGACCACCAGCAGCATGATGGCTGTGAGACGGTCGACGGCGAAATCGAAGCCGATGCGGAGATCGCCCGAGGCGATCCAGGTGAAGTAGCGCTCGACGTGCGGGGCGGAGATGGGGGCGAGAGCCAGCAGCATCTTCACCGTCCACAGGAAGGCCAGCGCCACGCTGCCGATGGCCACCGCGTTGATGAAGGACTTCGAGGCGCGGCGGCCCACCAGGCCGTTCACCAGGAACCCGGCCAGCGGCAATGTCGGAATCAGCCAGAGGTATTGCATCGGTTCAGTTCTTCAGGTCGCTGACCTCGTCGATTTCCAGCGTCGCGCGGTTCTTGAATACCGTCAGGATGATGGCCAGGCCCACGGCCGCCTCGGCCGCCGCCACCACCATGACGAAAAACGAGTAGATGTGCCCGTCCACCTGCCGGAGCTGGTAGGAAAAGGCGACGAAGCTCAGGTTCACCGCGTTCAGCATCAGCTCGATCGACATGAACACGGTGATGATGTTGCGGCGGAAGACGAACCCGGCCACGCCCAATCCGAACAGGACCGCGCTCAGGATCAGGTACCAGGACAGGGGAACCGCGGTCATCAGTCGATCTCCTTTCGCGCCAGCACGACCGCGCCCAGGATGGCGATCAGCACCAGCACCGATGTGGCTTCGAAGGGCAACAAGTATTGGGTGAACAGGGAGCGGCCCACATCGCGGGGAGATCCGAGAGTGAACAGGCCGAAGGAAACCATCGCGCCCGGCGGCACGGCCCGCTGGATGATGTAGCTGATCAGGCCCAGGAAGACGGTGAACAGGGGAATGCCCAGCCAGCGCACCATCTGCGACCGCCCCATATGCCGGGGTTCGCCGGCGGCGTTCAGCAGCATGATGACGAAGACGAACAGCACCATGATGGCGCCGGCATAGACGATGATCTGGACCGCGGCGATGAACTCGGCGCCCAGCAGCAGGTAGAGCACGGCGAGCGATCCCATCACGCCTACAAGAGACAGAGCGCTTGCGATAGGATGCGTCTGCACCACCAGGTTGACGCCGCACACCACGGCGATGGCGGCAAACAGGAGGAACAGTGGGACGTCCATGGTTCAGTTCCCGGCCAAGGCCACCACAAGTGCCGTGGCCAGCAGGTTCAGCATCGCCGCGGGGAACAGGAAGCCCCAGGCAAAGCGCATCAGTTGATCGTAGCGGAAGCGCGGGAGAGTTCCGCGCACCCAGATGAACGCGAACAACAGAAAGCCGGCCTTGGCCACGAACCAGAATATCGGGACCAGAACCGGTTTGAGCGGCGGCAACAGGAACAGCGCCGCCAGGAGGAGAAACGCGGCGCCCGCGATGGGCAGCGTGACGCGGTCTTTCGGCCGCGCCGGGTTGAGGCCGTGGTAGATCGCCATCGCCGCCGCGCCGGCCAGCACCAGCGGGGGACCGAAATCGGAGCCCAGCGCCGCCGGCCACAGCGGCTGCCAGCCGCCCAGGAACAGCACCGTCGCCATCGAGCAGACCGTCACCATGTTGGCGTATTCGGCCATGAAGAAGCTGGCGAACTTCATGCTGCTGTATTCGGTGTGGAAACCCGCGACCAGTTCGTTCTCGGCTTCCGGGAGATCGAACGGCACGCGGTTGGTCTCGGCGAAGCCGGCGATCAGGAAGATGACGAAGCTCGCCAGTTGCGGGAAGGGAAGCTGGAAGATGTGCCAGCGCGGCAGCACCCCCAAGACGGCGCCGCCCTGCTTCTCGACGAGTTCCTGCAAGCTGAGCGTGTTGGCCAGCAGCAGCGGGGAGACGATGGCCAGGGCCATCGGCAGCTCGTAGCTGATCATCTGCGCCGCGCTGCGCAGTCCGCCCAGCAGCGCATACTTGTTGTTCGACGACCAGCCGGCCAGCGCGATGCCGTAGATGCCGAGCGACGAGGCGGCGAGGACAAACAGTACTCCGATGTTCAGGTCGGTCAACTGCAATGCCGTGCGCACGCCGAAGATCTCGACCTCGGGCCCATAAGGCATCACGGCCACCGAAACCAGGGACAGGGAAACCGCCAGGAAAGGCGCCAGCAAGTAGAGGAAGCGGTTGACGTGTGGAGGAATGAGATCTTCCTTGGTCAACAGTTTGATGACGTCGGCCAGCGGCTGGAGCAGCCCGTGCGGCCCCACGCGCGAGGGCCCAAGGCGCAACTGGATGTGGGCGATCACCTTGCGTTCCACCCATTGCAGGTAGGCGAGGGTCGTCAACAGCGCCGCCGCCACCACGGCCGCCTTGATGAGACTGAGCAGGAAGAAGCTCATCGATAGAGCCCGCCCGGGTACTCCGTGACCGAACAAAGCGTATGGGAGTACCGTCCCAAGGTCCCTGAGGTGAAAAGCGTGTTGCGGTCCGACCGGACGAGGTCCGGCCGCGCCGGCGCGGCAGCCGGCGCCGGTTCGTCGCTCAGCTCGATGCCCATCTCGCGCGCCAGCAGCGAGAAGATTTCAAGGTCGGGCTTGGCGCCCATGACGCGCAGCGCCTGCGCGAGCATCTGGACCTCACCCGTGGCGCAGGTCACGGTGCCCGATTTCTCATACGCCGATGCCGCCGGCAGAATGATCTCGGCGCGCCGCGCGGTCTCGGTCAGAAAGAGATCCTGCACCACCACGAACGCGCCGGCGGCGGCCAGTTCCGCGCCCGCCAGCGGGTTGGCGCCCACCACCCACAGCACGTCCAGGTCCGGCGCGGCCAGCATCTCCGGAATGGTCAGGCCGCCCTCGTCCGGCACCAGGCCCGCTTCCCAGGCGCCGCGCGAATTGGAGTAATCCAGCAAACAAACATACTTGACCGGAATGCCGAGGGAATCGCCGAAGGCCACCAGTTGCCGGACGGCCTCGCCCCGGACCGCGTCTCCGTAGAGAATCACCAACTCCGGTTCGGCGGCGAGCCGCTCGCGAAGTTGCTCCACACCGGCCAGCTCTTCGCCGGGCGCGACGCGCACCCGCGCGGCGGAGTAGTTGTCCTCGCGCACCGGACCTTCGGCGACGGTGTAGACGCGCGCCTGGTGATGCCGCCAGTTGGCGCGCAACTGGAAGGCGTAGAAGGGATGCTGTTGGGCCAGGTCGGCGCCCACCACCAGCGCCGCTTTCGTGGAGTAGAGGTCGGCCGCGCCGGCTTGGGGGCGGTTGCACTCGATCAGCGTCGCCAGGTCGCCCGTGCGGCGGTGGTCGAGGTTCGCCGTGCCCAGCCCCTGGCGCGCGAAGGCACGCAACGCTCGGTTTTCCTCGTTGGTCGTGTGATTGGAGCCGATGACGCCGAAGCGGCCGCCCTGCGCTTTCACCTCGCCGAACTTCGCCGCCACCGCGGCAAGCGAGCGTGCCCAGGAGACGGGCCGCAGCTCGCCATCAACCCGCATCAGCGGCGATTGCAGCCGCTCCGGGCTGTGCACGAAATCGAAGGCGTAGCGGCCCTTGATGCAGAGGAACTCGCCGTTGATTCCCGAGCGGTCGCGGTTGTTGCCGCGGAGGATGCGATCGTTGCGTACGCCGAGGGTGGTCTTGCAGCCGTTGGAGCAGAACGTGCAAATCGTGCCCACGTGCCGCATCTCCCAGGGCCGCGACTGGTAACGGTAGATGCCGCTGGTGAGCGCGCCCACCGGGCAGATGTCGATGCAGGCGCCGCACTCGTCGCACTCCAGGTGATCGCCGCGGTTGGGGCCGATCTCGGAGGCCACGCCGCGAAAGACGACGCCCAGGGCGTTGACGCCCAGGCCCTCGTTGCAGATGCGCACGCAGCGGTAACAGAGGATGCAGCGCGGGGCGTCGAAGAAGACGATGGGGGAAAACTGCTTCTCCTCGACGTGGTGTTTGACCTCGCTGAAGCGGCTCTCGCCCGCGCCGTAGCGGAAGGTCATGTCCTGCAACTCGCACTCCCCGCCCTTGTCGCAGACCGGGCAATCGAGCGGGTGGTTGGCGAGGAGGAACTCGAGCATCGACTTGCGCGCCTGGTGCAAGGCGGGTGTGTTGGTGCGCACCACCATACCCTCGGCCACCGGCAGTGTGCAGGAGGTCATCAGCTTGGGCGCTTTCTCGACCTCGACCAGGCACATGCGGCAGGCGGCCTGGAGCGACAGGCCCGGATAGTAGCAGAAGGCCGGGATCTCGATGCCCGCCTGCCGGGCGGCGTCGATGACCAGGGTGCCGGGGGCGGCCTCCACCGGTTTGCCGTCGATTGTCAATCGCACCGGTTCAGGCATGGACCTCCGCCAGGCGCGGCGCGCGCTCCAGGTACGCTTCGAACTCGCCGCGGAACTTCTCGATGTAGGAGATCATGGGCATGGCCGCGGCGTCGCCCAGCGGGCAGAAGGTGCGGCCGAGCATGTTGCGCGCCAGCTCGCCGATCAGGTCGATGTCGGACGCCGTGCCGCGGCCCGCATGAAAGCGATCCAGCAGCTTGCGCAGCCACGCCGTCCCTTCGCGGCAGGGAATGCACCAGCCGCAGCTTTCGTGCTGATAGAAGCGCATGACGCGCATGGCGACCGTCACCATGCAGGTGTCCTCGTCCAGCACCACCACGCCGCCCGAGCCCAACATGCTCCTGGCCTTGGCGAGCGAGTCGAAATCCATCGGCAGGTCGCATTCCTCGGCGCGCAGGATGGGGCAGGACGATCCGCCCGGAATCACCGCCTTCAGCCGCTTGCCCTTCCACACCCCGCCGCCCACCTCGTCGATCATGCGGAGCAGGTTGAAGCCCATGGGCAGCTCGTAGACGCCCGGCCGGCTGACGTGGCCGGAGAGGCAGAACAGGCGCGTGCCACCGTTGCGGGGCGTGCCGAGGGCTGCGAAGGCCTCGCCGCCTTCGCGCAGAATCACCGGCACGGCGCAGAAGGTCTCGACGTTG